>CATPCO010000187.1 GCA_955652925.1 uncultured Xanthobacteraceae bacterium
CAGGCCGTCCGCAAACGCCGGAGGAGCGGCAGGTTCGCCAGCTTCAGTTCAGTGCGCTCATTGAGCGGCGGGATGCCGCGGCGCGTAACCTGCTGCAGTCCACCAGCCGCCGCCCGAAGGAATAGACACACCCGTGTCCCGGATGCGGCGCAGCGCGACACGCACAAGGGCCTACCTAATTCTTTCATCTTCCTGGCGTCGCGGTGCGCCGCTAATCCGGGACCGCCACGGCCTGTGAGGCTCCCGGGTCTGCTGCGCAGCGTTTCTCGCTGCGCTGCGCCCGGGAAGCGCGTCTCGAGATACGCGAACTCTTGTGAAGGCCGCGCGCTGCTCGATTCACACATATTTCAGCGTCAGGCCGCCGTCGACGACGAGCTCGAGGCCGGTGACGTAGCGGCTCTCATCGCTCGCAAGATAGAGCGCGGCATTGGCGACATCCCAGGCCGTGCCCCCGAAGCCCATGGGCACCTGGCGCGCTCGCGCCTTCCAGATCTCCTCTTCGCCGCCATAGGCTGCGGCAAGCCCGGCTGATTTGAGCACCATCGGTGTTTCCATCAGCCCTGGCAGAATGGCGTTCACCCGGATTCGTTTCGCCGCATATTGCACGGCCGTCGTGCGGGTGAGGTGATTCATCGCCGCCTTGCTGGCGTAATAGGTCGCATAGGGCACGCCGGTGTAGCGAATGCCGGCGACGGAAGAGATGTTGATGATCGAGCCGCCACCCTGCTTCTCCATCACCGGAATCACATGCTTCATGGCGAGAAAGCAGCTCTTCAAATTGACCGCCATGACCCGATCCCATTCCTCCTCGCTCACCTCGACGACGCCACCGAGGACGGCAATGCCGACATTATTGTCGAGCACATCAATGCGGCCATAGGCCTTGCGGCATTCCTCGACCATGCCCATCAGACTGGCTGAGCTCGTCGCATCCGCTGCAAAGGGGCGCGCGTGTCCGCCCTCGCCGCGGATGATCCCGGCGGTCTCCTCGGCCGCCGCGGCGTTGATATCGACGCAGAGCACGCGCGCACCTTCGCGCGCGAATGTCACCGCGGTTGCCTTGCCGTTGCCCCAGCCCGGACCGATCGAGCCCGCGCCGACCACAATCGCTACTTTGTCTTTCAAGCGATCAGCCATTCGATGAACCGCTCGATCCGGGATTTGCTGCCGCTATTGCCTGCTAAACCGGCAACGCGTGGCCGGGCCAGTGCTCGCGCGCGGCCACGCTTATCAGACGAGGGTCACCGCCTATGGGTGACAAAACTCGCTCAGGTCCACCAAGGGGATGGCTTCACCTGATCACTCCAACATCAAAATCGAACTGAAAACAGAGACTGAGTACATCAATATCGATCGCTTCCCCGCCGAGGTCTGCGAGATAGAATGAAGAGATGAACGAAGGCGCAACCAAGAGACTGGGTGCCATGACGGCCCTTCGAGGTCTGTCCGCTAGTGAGTCTGGATGCGCGCGGATATCCATGTTGGTTCGGAGCAAAAATTTGCTCCACTAAGAGACCTGATACATTGACGCAGCTCTCACGTTCATCGCTCTTGGAAGTCCGTCTTGCAACGCGTGGCCGTACATTGTGGCACATGGGGCGGATAAACGAACTTACCGATCGCTTGATGATCTGCTCTGAACATCGGTAAGGCCTAACAGCCTGAATTACCAAGCATCATCGTCTTTGCCCAAATTAATTTCAGAGCCGCTGCCCCCTGCCGCCAAGTAGTCGGCCAGTCCGGCTAGAGTCGGATATTCCCATACGATCGAACCAGAAATTGGCCGCCCGAGCAGATCCTCAAGCCGGCCAGACAAGTTGACTGCCATCAGTGAGTCCATTCCGTACTCGATCAACGGGCGATCGCGAGCAATTGAATCGACTGGCACCTTAAGCTTCCGTGCCGTCCAGTTTGCGATGAAGGTTTCGATCTCTGAGGCTGATTTAGCCCCGTTTTTGGCGGTCGCTGCAATCGTCATTGCCCGACGCTCCGCTTAGCAAAGCTTGCAAGACCCACCCGCCGCTTGTTTTCGATTGCTGAAGGTCCTGGTTGCTTGAGGTCCCAGATGAGTCCCAGCCGTTCCAGATGCCCGATCACCCAGCCACTGAAATCGGGCTCCCACCATTCAAAAGCGTGGCGTGCCGCCGCCGGGAAAGCATGGTGATTATTCTGAAGTCCTTCCCCGAACGCCAGCACAGAAACCCAAAAGTTGTTGGCGCTATGATCGTGGGTTTCGAACGGGCGTCTGCCCCATAAGTGGCTGACCGAACCGACCGCCCAGCTCACGTTGCTGACAACAAACAAGCGGACCGGCCCGCCCCACAGGAAGCCTTCGAGCGCGCCGTAAAGCGTGCCGCTTGCCAGCAGACCGACGACGGCAGGCAACACAAGTCCCAGCAACGCCCAGAGCATGTAGCGCTGCTGCATTCGGAAAATATACGGATCGGACAGGATATCCGGAACGAAGCGGGGCGCATTCGTGATGTCAGGCGCGAACAGCCAGCCGGTATGAGAATGCCAAAATCCCCTCCACCATTCCCGCCAGCTACCTCCGTGAAGATGGGGCGAGTGCGGGTCGCCTGGAGCGTCGCTGAATTGATGATGCCGTCGATGGGTCGATACCCAGTAGACCAGCGGTCCCTGAAACGCCATCGAGCCGCCGATCACGAACATTCCTCGCATCCATCGCGATGTCCGGAAAGAGCGGTGCGAGAAATGCCGGTGGAATCCAACCGTCACGCTTAGCGTGGTCCAGACGTACATTATGAAAAATATGATCAAAGAAACCATGCTGATGCCATAAGCAACGGCGAGCCAGAGAGCGGCAACGGTGCCTATGACCTGCCCCCCGACCACAGCTGCAGCAATGACCCGAATAACACGACGCGCTGATGGGCTCAGAGACACCGCGATGGGAAGATCAGCCACTGCGCCGCTCCCGCCAGCGGCTTTCACCCTGGTCTCAAGCATCTCAGGAATTCCAAATTTCGAACGGCGCCTCTCTCAGTCTTTAACAAGTGAGGATGCAACGAACGCCTCTTCGCAAGCACGAAAGAGCAAGTCGCCGCAATTGAGTAGACTGACATAACATGCTTATGTCAAGGCGCTGGGGCGCCGGGATATAATGAGACCCAAGTCCGCCATTGCTGGTTGAACAGCTGGTATCGACGCACCGCGTTTGTACACTCCGGCCCTGTAGAACATCGTTCGGTTCGGTCCAAAGAAAGGAAGCATGTGGTTGACGACTGAAGTGGTGGGACGACTGAGCGATGGCGGATATGACCACAACGCGCGGGCACCACGCACGTTGGTTGAACTCCTCCAGTCCCGCGCCGCGCTCAATGCTGACCGTACCGTCTATACTTTTCTGGGCGCCAGCTCTGATAATACTGTTGTCTTGACTTACGGGGAACTGGATCGCAGGGCGCGCCGCCTTGCCCGGCAGTTGCAACGGAGTTTGCGCGCGGGCGACCGCGCCATCATCGCGCAGCGACCGGGACCAAACTACATCACGAGCTTTTTTGGATGTCTTTACGCGGGGGTCATTGCTGTTCCGAGCTACCCGCCGCGCCCCCGCCGTTCCACGGACCACCTCCATTCAATTGCCAAGAATTGCGGTGCGGCCGCGGTGATCACGGATAAGCAGTTATCCGTCAGGCAGCCTCCCGGTGAGATTTCCGATCAGCTTCCTTGGATGATCGTGGGACACCAGGAGTTCAGTGGTTCAGAAGAGTGGATACCAGCGGTCATAGAGCCGGACGGGATTGCGTTCCTGCAATATACGTCGGGCTCTACCGGCGATCCCAAGGGGGTCGTTGTCAGTCACCGCAACGTAATGCTCAACCTGAAAGCGGCTACTTCTCGCTTTGGCATCAGTTCTTCCTCCCGCGGTGTGACGTGGCTTCCGCCCTACCATGACATGGGCCTGATCAGTGGGCTTTTGGCACCAATCTATGCGGCCGCCGAGATGGTGATAATGTCGCCTACACATTTTGCACAGCGACCGATCCGCTGGCTCGCCGCCATCACGTCCACACGCGCGACCCATAGCGGAGGGCCAAACTTTGCCTTTGATCTGTGTGTTTCTCAGACGACGGAGGAGGAGCGTGCTTGCCTCGATCTGACCAGTTGGGATGTCGCATTCTTGGGCGCCGAGCCGATTCGCGCCGAAACCTTGCGCAAGTTTGCTGCTGCCTTCGAGCGTTGCGGTTTTCGCCGCGCCTCTTTTACTCCCTGCTACGGCATGGCCGAAGGCACGCTTCTGTTGACCGCGCTGGGAGCACGGTGTGCGCCGACAATTCGCAACCGATCCCTGCTCGCTCACCAGCGATCCACTGAACGCCAAACGACGGATACCGATCAAATTGTGGGATGCGGCTCAGTAATCGGCGATCACGAGATCGTCGTCGTCGATCCGGAAACAGGAGTGCCGTTGCCGGATGAGCAGGAGGGCGAGATTCTGATTCGTGGGCCGTGTGTCGCGCAAAGCTACTGGAATCGTCCGGCCGAGACACGCCATACCTTCCATGCTGAGCTTACGCCTAGCAATCAAAAACATTATCTGCGCACTGGCGACCTTGGCTTTCTGTCAGGGCGCGAGCTTTTTATCTCCGGGCGGATCAAAGATTTGATGATCATCGGTGGACGAAATTATCATCCGCACGATATTGAGCGGACGATCGATTGTTGTCATTGCGATCTCAAAGTTGCAAGAAGCGCCGCTTTTTCGATCGATGCCCGCGACGAGGAGCGCGCCGTCGCCCTTGTCGAAACTCCTGCGATCCGAAACCGAGAATTCGTCACGATCCGCTTGCGTGGCTCGCCCGGTATGCATGACAACCGCATAACGAGGCTTCTCTCAGACATTCGGCGCATCGTGGCCCAGCAGCACGACCTCCAACTCTACGACATCGCGTTAGTGAGCCCTGGAACCATACCGAGAACTTCAAGTGGGAAGATCCGCCGGCACGCTTGCCGACTCATGTACCTCGAAAGGCTAAACTGTAGCGCTCCGCGAGCCCGACAACTCGGTGTTGATTGCTAGGACCGGTACCTCTGAGAAACGAGGAGCAAATTCTTATCAAATTTGCGATCTAAAGATAAATCTGAGGGAGAGTGACGATTGGACGGGGCAGGCACATTATGCACGTGATGCGTGTTACGCCGCCTGCGCTTCTCTTGATTGGGTTGCGCTCGGCGCGCTCGATGG
>CATPCO010000188.1 GCA_955652925.1 uncultured Xanthobacteraceae bacterium
ATCTCACCCAATTCATGCTCTGGTACTCGCAGGCCGGAACGCCGGAAGTGGTCGCGACCGGCAACTATGATGCGCACGCCAGAAGCTACCGCCTCGATCTCGCGCAGACCGTGCCGGCGACGCCCGGACAACCCGACAAGCGATCGATGGTGATTCCCCTCGCAGTCGGACTGCTGGGCCGGGACGGGCGTGACTTGCCGCTCAAAGGCGGCGACGGCGTCGGGCGCGATCGCGCCGTGCTGACCCTGACGCAAGCCGCCCAGAGCTTTGTTTTCGGGCAGATCGACCAGGCCCCGGTGCTGTCGCTCAATCGCGGATTTTCAGCGCCCATAAAGCTCAGGGCGAATCTCGCACCGCAGGAGCTGCGCTTTCTGGCCGCGCATGACAGTGATCCTTTCAACCGCTGGGAGGCGTTACAAACTCTGGCAACGCGGCTTCTGGTCGACAATGTCTCGGCATTGCGCGCGGGTCGGCCGGTGCGCGAAGAGCCCGGATTGACGCAGGCGCTTTGCGCCCTGCTCGACGACCGCCAACTGGAACCTGCTTTTGTTGCGCTCATGCTGGCGCTTCCGGGCGAGGCGGAGATTGCGCGCGAGATCGGTCACGATGTCGATCCCGACGCAATTTTCACGGCGCGTTCGGCGCTACGCAAGCTGGTCGGATATACGCTGGGAGACACGCTGCTCGGCATTTACCGTGCTCTCGCCGAAAACGGGCCCTATGCGGCTGACGCCGCAAGCGTCGGCCGCCGCGCCTTGCGCAATACCGCTCTCGACCTGATGGTCGCAAGCGGCAGCTCCGATGCCGCCGCGCTTGCCGCAATTCAATATCGTGCTGCCGGCAACATGACCGATCGAATGGCAGCGCTGTCGACGATATCCTTGCATAACGCTCCCGCAAGGATGGAGGTGCTCGAGGATTTCTATATGCGTTATCGCGAGGATCCATTGATCGTCGACAAGTGGTTTTCATTGCAGGCGACGATTCCCGAGCCGGCAACGCTCGATCGCGTCAAGGCGCTCACATCTCATCCGGTATTTTCATTCGCCAATCCCAATCGCGTGCGCGCCTTGATCAATACATTCGCGTTCGCCAACCAGAAGGAGTTCAATCGTCCCGATGGCGCCGGCTACGATTTTGTCGTCGATGTGGTGCTGGCGCTCGATTCCAAGAATCCACAGGTTGCGGCGCGGCTTCTTTCCGCGCTCAAGAGCTGGCGAGCGCTCGAGCCGGGAAGACGAGCTCGCGCCCAAGCCGCCCTGGCACGTGTGGCCGGCACGGCCTCGCTGTCTCCCGACGTGAGCGATATCGCCCAGCGCGCCTTGGCAGAGCAGTGACCGGTGTCGTTGCGCTGTAGCCCGCATGAGCGCAGCGACATGCGGGAGCGATTGGGATGAGTAGTGGATGGTGAGTAGTGAAACCATCTGGAACATACTCACCACTCACTACTGACCACTCACTCCGCGGCAATCCGCATCTCGGGCGCCGCCGAGCGCACCTGACCCTGACAAGTTGTAGCCGCACAATTTCCTTCCGACGGTCCCATTGAGTGCTCAGATTCGGAGAGAGCCAACGCGCTTCTCGCAAGTGAATCGGAGTGGGGCATGTCTGTATTGAGCCGCCGTACC
This sequence comes from uncultured Xanthobacteraceae bacterium, assembly GCA_955652925.1. Taxonomy (GTDB): domain Bacteria; phylum Pseudomonadota; class Alphaproteobacteria; order Rhizobiales; family Xanthobacteraceae; genus VAZQ01. The sequence continues at coordinate 1,629 of CATPCO010000188.1, forward strand.
CTTATATCGGGGCTGTCCGTAACCGGCATGACCTGTCTTGCCGGCTGCGCAAACCGTTCGACTGCGATCGATCCGATCTACTTGCGCCAGGCCGTTCAATACGAAACCACCGAGCGGCCCGGCACCATCATTGTCGATCCCTCCAATCATTTCCTCTACCACCTGCAGGGAGGGGGACGCGCCGTTCGCTACGGGGTCGGCGTAGGCGGGGAAGGATTTGGTTGGTCAGGCATCGCAACCGTTCATGACAAGCACGAATGGCCGGACTGGTATCCGACCAACGAGATTCTCCTGCGCAAGCCTGAAATCCGATCCGCCCATGACCAGCTGCCCGGCGGCGTCGGGATGCCCGGCGGTCCGGAGAATCCGCTCGGTGCGAGAGCAATGTATCTGTGGCAGGGCAACAAAGACACTCTCTATCGCATTCACGGCACCAACGAGCCATGGACCATTGGCCAGAGCGTTTCCTCGGGCTGTATCCGCATGGTGAACGAGGAGGTGATTGACCTGTACGAGAGCACCCCCGTCCGCACCAAGGTGATTGTCCTCGCATCACGCTCCGCTTGATCAGCTTTTTTGGAGAACGCGCATGAACGCTGAGCGCCGCCATTTTCTTACAACTGCCGCGTCGGCTGCTGTGCTCACCCTTGCCCAAGGTGCGCGGGCGCAAGCCTATCCATCACGGCCGGTACGGCTCGTGGTGGGCTTTGCAGCGGGGAGCACGACCGACATCCTCGCGCGCCTCATTGGGGCATGGCTCTCCGAGCGCCTCGGTGCGCAATTCATCATCGAGAATCGTCCGGGTGCCGGCGCCAATATCGCCACGGAAGCGGTCGCGAGGGCTGCCCCGGATGGCTACACGCTGCTCATGATTGCGCCGGTGCACGCGATCAATCCGACGCTCTATTCCAAGCTCAACTACAATTTTGAGCGTGATATCCAGACCGTTGCCGGCATTGTGCGCGTGCCGAACGTCCTGGAGGTCCATCCGGCGGTTCCGGTCAAGACCGTACCCGAGCTCATCGAGCTCGCGAAAAGCCAGCCCGGATCACTGAGCTTTGCATCGGCGGGGGTGGGAACTGCAAGCCACTTGGCAGGAGAAATGTTCAATACCATGGCCGGCGTGAACCTCGTGCATGTGCCGTATCACGGCGATGGACCGGCGATGATTGATTTGATCGCCGGTCAGGTGCAGGTCGGTTTTGCGACCATGACGGCCTCCATCGGCCACATCAGGAGCGGCAGGCTGCGCCCGCTCGCCGTTGCGACGGCAACACGTTCGGACGCACTGCCGGAGCTGCCGAGGGTTGCTGATTACGTGCCGGGCTACGAAGCGAGCTCGTTGTTCGGCGTGGCGGCTCCGAAGGCTATTCCCATCTCGATTGTTGAAGCGCTTAATCGCGAGATCAACGCCGGACTTGCGAATCCAGCGATCAGGAGCCGGCTGCTCGACATGAATGGCATGGTGCTCGCCGGCTCGTCCGCGGATTTCGGCAAACTCATTGCAGATGAAACCGAGAAATGGGCGAGGGTGATTCGAGCCGCCAATATCAAGGCGGACTGAACCGGACCCGGCTTGGATTTTCGGTTTGGCTCATCCGCGAAATCCCATGGCCAGCAGATAAAGCTCGGCCGAATCCGCGCGGCTGGCCGCCGGTTTGACATGCCTGACGCTGGCAAATTCCCGCTTGAGCTCATCAAGCAAGGCAGCCTCAGTACCGCCCTGCAGCACCTTGCACAAGAATGTGCCGCCGCGCGCCAGCACCTCGCGTGCGAACTCGGCTGCTGCCTGCGCTAGTGCCATGATCTTGAGGTGATCGGTCCTGCGATGACCGGTCGCATTCGCGGCCATATCCGAAAGCACCACGTCCGCAGGTCCCGCCAGAACGCTCTTGATCGCGGCCGGGGCGCGCGGATCGAGAAAATCAAGATGCAGAAACTCGACACCCGACATCGCAGCCATCTCGAGCAGATCCACAGCAATGACGCGCCCGGTGCCGTGGGCTGCACCGACGCGCTCGGCTGCGACCTCGCTCCAGCTCCCCGGCGCAGCTCCTAGATCAACCACCCGCGTGCCTTTTTTCAGCAACCGATACTTGTCATCGATCTCGATCAGTTTGAAGGCGGCACGCGCCCGAAATCCTTCGCGCTTCGCGCGCGCAACGTAGGGATCATTGAGTTGGCGCTGGAGCCAGCGCCTGGACGAATGCGAGCGGTGTTTGCCGGACGTGAGTCGCGCCTTCAACATCTCACGAGCTCAAGACGGTCGTGCTTCGGATTCCCAGATGCCGTCCTCGCGCATCATCTGCACCAGCATGCCTTCCCGCAGCCCGCGGTCGGCAACCCGCAGCCGGCGGCATGGGAATGCCGCGCGGATAGCATCAAGGATCGCGCAGCCGGCGAGGACCAGATCGGCCCGCTCTGCTCCAATGCACGGATTTGCAACGCGATCTTCATAGCTCATGGCGAGCAGACGTTTGATCACCCGGGTTGCCTCTTCGTCACCCATCCAGCAGCCGTCGACCCGGCGGCGTTCGTAGCGCCGCAGCTCAAGGTGAACACCCGCGATGGTCGTGACCGTTCCCGAGGTGCCGAGCAGATGCACGTGACCCGGACCGACGCCGCCATGCTCGGCCACGAAGCGCCCGACGAAGGTCGCAACCTCCGCAATCATGGCGGCGTAGATTTCAGGCGTGACGACGTGCCCGCCGTGACGCTCGGCAAGAGTCACGACGCCGACCGGCAGGGAGGCCCATGCATTGATCCTTGGCTCTGGCGGCCCGCGGTCGCCGGGAGGGGAGCGATCAAGCCGGACCAGCTCGGAGGAACCGCCGCCGATATCGAACAGGATGACGCCGTCTGCGTGCGGATCCATCAGCGGCGTGCATCCCGTGGCCGCCAAGGTCGCCTCGGTTTCCCGATCAATGACTTCAAGATCGAGCCCAACCTCGTCTGCGATCCGCGCGCGAAATTGCGCCCCATTGTCGGCTGCGCGGCAAGCCTCGGTTGCGATCAGCCGCGCTCGTGTGACCCCGCGGGCGCGCATCTTGTCGCGGCAAACCGCGAGCGCATCCACCGCACGCGCGATCGCTGCCTCGCTGATGCGGCCCGAACGCGACACGCCCTCGCCTAGCCGGATGATGCGGGAGAACGCATCGATCACGCGGAAACCATCGCCGGCGGGACGCGCAATCAGAAGACGGCAGTTATTGGTGCCGAGATCAAGCGCGGCATAGGTCGGCCCCGCCTGAGGAGCGTCGCCCTGCGCGCGCTTGCGGCGAGGTCCATGGAAACTGCGTCGAGCCGACCAGGGCCGCACGGACGGCCCATTCCCGCGCGCATCATCGAGCCCGCCGGCCGGCCGGCCCTCGTCGGCCATCGAGTTCCTTTCCTCCGCGCGCAAGCCTGCCGTGCGGGCTCGTCGGCAGCGGTAATATCCAAATCCACGATCGCGGTTGAGTCTATCACACGCCCAGGCTGCGCAACAGATACGCTTTCGACGCATGCCGCGCGGGCATGTCCTTGTCGTCTGCTCCTGCGTGCTTTATTGCAGCAGCACCCGCTTCGGACGCGGGTCCTCCCCGCAAGCCCAGCAATGACGGAAACCGGACCGTGAATCTGCAACCCGATCCGAACAGCCTCGCGATCATGAAATTCGCTGTCGGTCAGCCGGTGGCGCGCACCGAAGATCCCATCCTGGTGCGTGGACAAGGCCGCTACACCGATGATCTCAACCTTCCCGGGCAAGCCTATGCGGTGATGGTGCGCAGCCGCATCGCCCACGGCATGATCAAAGGCATCGACATATCGGCGGCCGCGGGAATGCCGGGCGTGCTCGGCGTATATACCGGGGCTGATCTCGCCGCCTATGGCCCGCTCAAATGCGTCGTGCCGTTCAAGAACCGCGACGGCACGCCCATGCGAATGCCCCCGCGGCCGGCGCTCGCCACCGATAAGGTCCGCTTTGTGGGCGATCCGGTTGCGTTCGTTGTCGCCGAGTCGTTGCCGCAGGCGAAAGACGCGGCTGAAGCCGTTGCGATTGATATCGATCCGCTCCCTGCGGTCGTGCGACCGGAGGATGCGGTGCGTCCTGACGCGCCGCTCCTGCACGAACAGGCGCCGGGAAACGTGGCGCTCGATTATCATTACGGCGATGACCAGGCAGTTGCAGCTGCGTTTGCGAAGGCTGCCCACGTCACAAAGCTCAAGCTCGTCAATAGCCGCGTGGTCGTAAGCGCGATGGAGCCGCGCGCGGCGCTTGCCGCATACGATACGGCGAACGCACGCTACACGCTGCACGTGCCGAGTCAGGGCGTGTTCGGCATGCGGGCGAACATTGCGGATATTCTCAAAGTCGAGCCCAAGCAGGTCCACGTCATCACCAACCACGTCGGCGGCTCGTTCGGAATGAAGGCGGCGCCGTTTCCGGAATACGTGTGCGTGCTGCACGCCGCCCGCGTGCTCGGCCGCCCGGTGAAATGGACGGACGACCGCTCGGGCAGCTTCGTTTCGGACAGCCACGGCCGCGATCATGTGGTGACGGCAGAACTTGCTCTTGATGCGCAAGGCGGCTTTCTCGCGGTGCGGTTGACGAGCTTCGGCAACGTGGGCGCGTTTCTTTCGCAAGTCGCCCCGATGCCATCCACCCTCAACGCGGTGAGAAACGTCCAGAGCGTCTATCGAACGCCGCTGCTCGAAGTGTCGACCAAGTGCGTTTTCACCAACACTTCACATGTTTCCGCCTATCGCGGTGCTGGCCGCCCCGAGGGAAACTATTACATGGAGCGCCTGATCGACGTCGCGGCCGCCGAGCTGGACATCGATCGCGTCGAGCTGCGGCGGCGCAATCAGATCAGGCCACGCGAAATCCCGCGCAAGGTTGCTTCAGGAAGCAACTATGACAGCGGCGACTTCCCCGGCGTTCTCAAGCACGCGCTCGAGCTTGCCGATGTCAAAGGATTCGCACGCAGGAAACGTGAGAGCCGCAAGCGCGGCAAACTGCGCGGGCTCGGTATTGGCTGTTTCCTGGAATGCACCGCCCCCCCGAGCAAGGAAATGGGCGGCATCCGCTTCGAGCGGGATGGTAGCGTGACCATTATTACCGGGACGCTTGATTATGGGCAGGGTCATGCCGCGCCGTTTGCCCAGGTGCTGAGCGAAAGGCTTGGCATTGCGTTCGAGCGCATCCGGCTCGTCCAGGGCGACAGCGACGAGCTCCTCGCGGGCGGCGGCACCGGCGGCTCCAAATCCATCATGCACAGCGGTACGGCCATTGTCGAAGCGGCGGGCAAGGTGATCGAGCAGGGCAAGCAGATTGCCTCACATGTGCTCGAGGCCGCAGCGAGCGACATCGAGTTCGCGAATGGCCGCTTTGTCATCGTGGGGACGGATCGATCAATCGGCATCATGGAGCTTGCGGAAAAGCTGCGCACGGGGCTCGCTCTGCCGGAAGGAACGCCGCGGAGCCTTGATGTTCGTCACGTGAGTGAGGGACCCGGCTCGGCCACCTTCCCCAATGGCTGTCACGTCTGCGAGGTCGAGCTCGATCCTGACACCGGCGTCATCGAGGTCGTGAAATACGACTGCGTCAACGACTTCGGCACGGTCATCAATCCCCTTATCGTCGAAGGCCAGCTGCACGGTGGCGTGGTTCAGGGCATCGGCCAGGCATTGATGGAGATGACCGCCTATGACAGCGACGGTCAGCTGCTCACCGGCTCATACATGGATTACGCGCTGCCGCGGGCAGCCGATTCGCCGCAAATGACCGTGGTCAATCATCCCGTGCCGGCCACCACGAATGTGCTCGGCGTGAAGGGCTGCGGGGAGGCAGGCTGCGCCGGTTCGTTGACCTCGGTGGTGAGTGCCATTGCGGACGCGCTCTCTGAGTTCGGCATCCATCATCTCGACATGCCGGCAACGCCGCAGCGGGTGTGGCGCGCCATCCAGGATGCGCGCGCCGCGACGCCGTGAAGGTGACGAGCCCTTGGAGGGGGCCGGACGCCGGCATATATTTACATCGCGTAAATATGGCAGATGCGCTATACTTGGGATGAGCCGAAAAATCGCACGAATGTCGCAAGACACGGAATTGCATTCGAGGATGCCAAGCGTATCTTTGAGGGACCAACTGTCGAGAGAGTGGATGATCGTTTCGAGTACGGCGAAGTTCGTGTCTATGCCATCGGCCTGGTAAACGGCCTAGAAATCACGGTGGTCTATACCGATAGAGACAATAATGAGCGGCGCATCATCTCGGCGTGGCGGTCAGAACCGCATGAAAGGCGTTACTTCTGGCAAAAAATCGAAGGCTAAGGCCCAGACGGATTGGACTCGGCTACGGCGCATTACTCAGTCTCAGATCCGCAAAGGCATTCTGTCCGATCCGGATATTCACCCCACAGACGAGAAATTCTGGAAACAGGCCAAAGTCGTGCTGCCGCGGCGCAAGCAAGTCGTGACTATACGGCTCGACGCCGACTTGCTGGAGTGGTTCCGGCAGCAGCAGGGATATCAGACGCGAATCAATGCCGTTCTTCGCGCCTACATGAACGCGAACACAGCAGTATAGCGCGCAGTCCGTTCGTCAGACTCGCTTACCAGACTTCGGAAGCTGTCACGCCACCGCGGCTGCTACCGCGCGGCGCGCAAGCACGCCGATGAGATGGGCGCGGTACTCGGCGCTGCCGTGGATGTCGCTCGCCATGCCATCGGCCGCAACCGTCATGCCTTCCAGCGACTTGGGCCCAAATCGTTTCTTGAGCGCCTCCTCGAATGCCGTCACCCGGAACACGCCGTTTACGCCGGCTCCTGTCACTGCAACACGAATCTCGGAGCCGCGTTTGGAGACAAACACACCGACCAGCGCATAGCGTGAAGCCGGGTTGGGGAATTTCTGATAGGCCGCCTTCTGCGCCTTGGGGAATTGCACCTTGGTGATGATTTCGTCGGGCTCGAGCGCGGTCTCGAACAGGCCCTTGAAAAATTCGTCGGCGGGAATGCGCCGCTTGTTCGTAATGACGGTTGCTCCGAGGCCAAGTACGCCCGCGGGATAATCCGCATTCGGATCATTGTTGGCGACCGATCCGCCCAGCGTGCCGCGATGCCGGACTGCGGGATCTCCGATCTTGCCGGCAAGATCTGCGAGTGCGGGAATATTTTCTTTCACCACCGTCGAGGTCGCGACCTCCACATGCGGCGTCATGGCGCCGATTGTGAGCGAACGGCCGCCCATCTCGATGCCGCTCAGGCCGGGGATCTTGGAAAGATCGATGAGATGCTTGGGCCCGGCGAGCCGCAGCTTCATGGTCGGAATGAGCGTGTGGCCGCCGGCAAGAAGTTTTGCTTCCTCCTGCTTGCCAAGCAGGTTGGCTGCCTGGCGCAGCGTCTCCGGCCGGTGTTGTGTGAATGCATACATCGCTTGCTCTCCTATGCGGCCTCTCGCCTGTTGCCTGCTTTTTGCAACGCCTGCCACACCGCCTGCGCGGTCGCCGGCATCGGCAGGTCCTCGCTGCCGATCGCATCCGTAATCGCATTGATGACGGCAACCGGGGCTGCGATTGCGCCTGCCTCGCCGCAGCCCTTGATGCCGAGGGGATTGGAGGGTGACTTCGTCGCCGTCATGTCGATCTTGAGCGTTGGCAAATCATGCGCCCGAGGCATGCAATAATCCATGAGAGATCCGGTCACGAGCTGGCCATCCTTGTCGTAGATCGCTCCTTCGAGCAGCGCCTGGCCGACGCCTTGCGCAATCCCGCCATGGACCTGGCCTTCGACGATCATGGGATTGACGACCGTGCCGAAATCGTCGACGGCAGTCCAAGCCACGATCTCGCTTTCGCCAGTCTGGGGATCAACTTCGACCTCGCAGATGTGACAGCCGGCAGGGAAGGTGAAATTCGTTGGATCGTAGAAGGCGCCCTCCTTGAGACCTGGCTCAAGCTCCTGGCCGGCGAATTTATGCGCGATATAGGCGTTGAGCGCCACATCAGCCCAGGCAACCGACTTGTCGGTCCCGCCCACGGTGAACTTTCCGTCCGCAAAAACGATGTCGCCTTCGGAGGCTTCCAGAACGTGAGCTGCGACTTTCTTTGCCTTCGCTTCGATCTTGTCGAGCGCCTTGACGATCGCCGAAATTCCGACCGCCCCCGAGCGCGAGCCGTAGGTGCCCATACCGAACTGCACCTTGTCGGTGTCGCCGTGCACGACGCTTACATTCTCAATCGCAATCCCAAGCCGCTCTGACACGACCTGAGCGAACGTTGTCTCGTGCCCCTGGCCGTGCGCATGACAGCCGGTCAGGACTTCGACTGTCCCCGTGGGATTGACGCGCACTTCTGCGGATTCCCACAGCCCCACGCCGCAACCCAGCGAGCCTACGGCCTGGCTCGGCGCAATCCCGCAAGCCTCGATGTAGGTCGAGAAGCCGATGCCCCGGAGCTTGCCGCGTCGGATGGATTCGCGTTTGCGCTTGGCAAGGCCCTGATAGTCGGCAATCTCCAGTGCCCGCTTGAGCGAAGCGTGATAATCGCCGGCGTCGTAATTCATGATCACCGGGGTCTGGTGCGGAAACTTGCTAATAAAGTTCTTCTTGCGCAGTTCCACCGCGTCCATACCCATCTCACGGGCGCCGACTTCGACCAGGCGCTCGACCACAAAGGTGGCCTCGGGCCGTCCGGCACCACGGTAGGCGTCAACGGGAGCGGTGTTGGTGTAGACCGCGTCGACCTCGCAATAGATCGCAGGGATTGCATATTGGCCTGATAACAAAGTGCCATAGAGATAAGTCGGCACCGACGATGAGAATGTCGACATATAGGCACCGAGATTGGCAATAGTTTTGACGCGCAGCCCCGTGATCCTCCCCTCCCCGTCGAATGACATTTCCCCATGCGTGACGTGATCGCGTCCGTGCGCATCGGCCAGAAACGCCTCCGAGCGGCCGGACACCCATTTGACCGGCCGGCCCAGCTTTCTCGCAGCCCAGAGACAGACCACCTCCTCCGGATAGATGAAAATTTTTGAACCGAAGCCCCCGCCGACATCGGGCGCGATCACCCGCAACTTGTGCTCAGGCGCCACGCCCACGAACGCGGAGATCACAAGGCGCGCCACGTGGGGATTCTGAGTCGTATTCCATAACGTGAGATTGCCCGAGCCGGGATCATATTCCCCGAGCGCCGCGCGCGGCTCGATGGCATTCGGAACGAGGCGATTGTTGAGGAGGTCGAGCCTGGTGACGTGCCTTGCCGATTTGAACGCGGCAGCAACGGCGTTCGCATCCCCAAGATGCCATTGGTAGATTGTGTTGCGTGGGGCAACATCGTGAATCTGCAGGCCGCCTTGCGCTTTCGCAGGATCGACGACCGCAGGCAGCTCCTCATATTCGATCTTGATTTTCTCGGCGGCATCGGTCGCCCGCGGCAAAGTGTCCGCCACCACGGCGGCAACAATGTCGCCGACAAAATTGGCCTTTCCATGCGCGATCGCAGGATGCGGCGCCATCTTCATCGGCGAGCCATCCTTTGACGTAATCATCCAGCCGCAGATGAGATTGCCGATCTTGTCGGCGGCGAGATCGGCACCCGTGAGCACGCCGAGAACGCCTGGCATGCCAGTGGCTGCGTTTGTTTCAATCTGCTTGATTTTGGCGTGCGCATGCGGAGAGCGCAGGAAATAGACGTGGCTCTGGTCGGGACGACTGATATCGTCGGTGTAGCGGCCTTTGCCGGTGACGAAGCGGTAATCTTCTTTGCGCCGCACCGGCGCGCCGATTCCGGTTGCGCCCATGACGCTGTCCTCCTTGTCGTAGCCGAGCGCAGCCGCCTTCGCCAAGGCTTCGGCGGCCTTGCTGGAAATTGGCCCGTCGAAGCTTTAGCGGAGACGGGCGATATCCGGAGCCGGTTCCCGCAAATCGCTTCGCTCATGCGGGCTACAATGCGCTTTGGTGTTTACGCGCTGGCCTGTGCGGCAGGCTTGCTGTGTCCTTGCTCCATTGCTTTTGCACCGGCCGCAATGGCCTTGACGATGTTGTGGTAGCCCGTGCAGCGGCAGAGGTTGCCTTCGAGCTCGTGTCGAATGGTGTGGTCGTCGAGATCGTGGCCCTTGCGATAGACCATGTCGAGAGCGGTCATGATCATGCCGGGCGTGCAGTAGCCGCACTGGAGTCCGTGATGCTCGCGGAATGCTTCCTGCATGGGATGCAAAGGGCCGTTTGGGTCGGCCAAGCCTTCGATGGTCAGAACATCCGCCCCTTCCAGCTGCCACACGAAGACGGTGCAGGACTTCACGGCTTTGCCGTTGATGTGAACCACGCAGGCACCGCATTGGGATGTGTCGCAGCCCACGTGGGTGCCGGTGAGGCGCAGGTTCTCGCGCAGGTACTGCACCAGAAGGGTGCGGGGATCGACGTCAGCGGTGACGGGCTTTCCGTTCACCGTCAGGGCGACGGCGGTCATTGGCTCTCCTCCTCGAATTGCGTCAAACCTCGTTTTTCGCGCCCCACCAGCACTGCCGGGGGCCGGAATTGGTCAAATCGCAATGATTTTGCGGATGTGAGTGGGGCTAAGTCAACTCTGAACTGTCGCCTTAAGCCGGTCAAGGCGTCTTAGCAGATGTCGCCCGGCGGCTTCGCGCGGCTTCAGACTCGCTGTCACCGCCCTGCTGCGGGGCGAAGAACGCGCGCAACTCGTGATAGGTTTCCTCGGGCGCTTCCTCGGAAAGGTAATGGCCGCAGGGCAGCGCTTTGCCCGCAACGATGTTTGAGGCATAGCGCGGCCAGATTTCCATCGCGCTGTGATTGCGACCCACACCGCCTGTTGCGCCCCAAAGGAGGAGGAGCGGACAGGTCGTCTTGCGGCCGGCAGCAAAATCCTTCTCGTCCATGGCAAGGTCGATACCATGGGTCGCGCGGTAGTCCTCGCACATGGCATGGACGGTCGCGGGATTACGGAAATACCGCTTGTACTCGTCGAGGGCTGCCGGGTCGAAGAAGCTTAGCCCCTGGTTCGTTTTCGAGAGCTTCCTCTCGATAAAAAAATCGGGATCGGCACTCATGAGCCGTTCCGGAAAATCATAGGGCTGGATCATGAAGAACCAGTGCCAGGAGAACGTCGCCCATGCACGCGTCACATGACTGAGCAGATGGTGCTGCGGGATGATGTCGAGGATGGCGGCACGCATCACCGCCTCGGGGTGGTCGAGACACATGCGATGCAGCACGCGCGCGCCACGATCGTGGCCTGCGGCGTAAAAGCGCCTGAAGCCGAGCGCAGCCATGACTTCAAGCTGATCTTGCGCCATGGCGCGGAAGGAATAGTTGCAGTGATCCTCGCCGCCCGGAGGCTTTTCCGAATCCCCGTAACCGCGCAGATCGGTCGCGACCACGGTGAATTCCTGCGCGAGACGCGGCGCGATTTTGTGCCAAGAAAGATGCGAGAACGGATTGCCGTGCATGAGCAGGATCGGCGGCCCGCTGCCGCCGACGAGCGTGACAATCCGCGCGCCGCTCGTCTTTATTTCACTGCGAGTGAAGCCTTCGAACATGCTGGGCGAATAGCGAATGTTCGCTGTTCGCCATTCGCTCTTTAGCGCGTTAGCACGATGAACTCCGTGCCGCGGCCGGTCTCGCGACCAAGCCCGTCGTCGGAGACAACGAGGGAGGAGCCGGGGATCAGAAGCTCACTGATCCGGTCGACCGCCTCCTGCGGGAATTGGATGCGATCGAGTGCCTCCGCAGCCGTCGAGGGTGCCTTGAGCGGCTTCGTCTCGACGACCGGCGGCTCCTTGCCGCGACGGCGGCGCGGATAGTCGGATGCATAACCGGCGTCGGTCGGGATCTCCATCAGATTCCAGCGTGGCGCCTCGTCGGTACCCGACAGGAAGGTGAACACGTGGGTGCCCAGCGGCTGGTCCGCATCCTCGATCGTGATCGGCATGTCGAACACAGGCACCATGCCCTGACGCACGAAGATCTTCTTTTCCTTGCGGCTGACAAAGACGGCAACCTGGCCGCTTCGCTTGGCCGGCTGGTCGGCCGCCTTTGTTCGCGGCGGTGTCGCGGGCTTCGGGGCATCGACTGTGGGCGCCGGCTTGGTGAACTCGTCACCCTTGACCGGCTCGGCCGCGGCCGGGGCAGTAATTTCAGTAGCCTTCTCCGCTGCCGGCGGCGTCTCGACCGATTTGCGCAAATCAGCCGCTGGCAGAGCGCCTGCGTTCTCGCCGCCTGGGATCGGCTCGACCGTCCCGGTACGGCTGTCGTCGTTCACCTGGGCGGCAGGCGCGACCTCCACCGCTTCGGCTCGCTCAACCTGCGGCACCGATACAGCAGGGCTCACATCATCAACCGCGCCATCCACCGCCCGCTCGTTCGCGCTGGTCTGCGCCTGCGCAAACTTGACCTGCTGGCCGCTGGCGCCATCGGTCATATTCATCGCGATCTGCGGTTCCTTCGGCTTCTGCATGGGCACAAACAGCTTGGAATGCTCAAACGCCACCGGAACGACCTCGCTACGCGCTACAACGAAGCGCACCCCGAGCTTGGTGAGGGGCCAAAGTCTCTGCGCAAAATCATGCGACGTGCGGATGCAGCCGTGCGAGGCTGGGTAGCCGGGCAATACGCCTTCGTGCAACGCCACGCCCGACCACGTAATGCGCTCCATGAACGGCATCGGGGCGCCGCTGTAGATATTCGAATGGTGATAGCGATCCTTTTCGATGATGCTGAATACGCCCATTGGGGTGGGATGTCCGGGCATGCCGGTCGACACCGGTCCCTGCGCAACCCTGACCCCGTTGCTGTAGAGCGTTACTTTCTGCGTGCCGATATTGACGACGATTTGCAGTGGCCCCTTCGGCATGTCTCCGAAGCCCACTTCCTTCTTGGGTTCGGACACATTGTCCCGCCGGCTGTGCGCGATCCTGTGATGATAACGCATGGGGCTCGCTTGCCACGGGCCAGGAGCGTAGTACCGCATCCGATAAGGATAGGCCTCGGCGGAGTTCGTGAGCACGGCGAGGAATGAAAGCGCCACGCCGGACGCGAGCGCGCTGCGCAGCAGGCTCAGGCCAACACGATCGGCTGCGGGAATTGCCCCCACGGATTTCGTCAAGTCACTCTCCAACGTTGTGCGTTCTGCACGCGTTATCCTTCTCGGGAGCCTTCCCTGCCTCGTCATTGCGTATTGCGACCGTGGCTGATCCCAGCTCCTTGATTCTTTGTCGCGCAATATGCGCGATAGGTTCGCAAAGTCGAAGTCATTATCGACAGGAACGCCCTGCAACGGCAGCAAAGCCTCGCGTGATTCGGTAAATAAATCTAAGCGCCGGTCAAAGGCTGCGCGACCAAATCATCCCATTGAGGTTAAAGGCCAAACTGGCGTCGGCGCGGCCGGGACTGCCAGTCGTTGTTAGCCGTGAGCAACAGATTCGAGAAATTATTCGGGCATCGATTCTTGCGCGGTGCGGCTTTGCTGCAACGTATGGTTAATGCTTGCCTGCGTGGTCACGCGCGGCATCTGCACGCAAGAGGAAAGGGTTTGAAGTCAGCTGCGTCCGCCTGCCGACAAGATCGCCCGGGTGGTACGGTCCGGGCCGAAATCGTCCGCACCCTCGATCGACAGCAGATCCGAAAGCCGCGTGCGGGCGCGATTCACTCTGCTTTTGATCGTGCCCACCGCACAGTCGCAAATCGCCGCCGCCTCTTCGTAGGAAAACCCCGATGCACCCACCAGGATCAACGCCTCGCGTTGATCGGGGGGCAGCTTGGCCAAGGCCACGCGAAACTCCTGAAATTCCACCCGGCTGTGCTGCTCGGGATGCGACTTGAGAGTCTCGGCATAGCCGCCGTCGGTGTCCTCGACCTCGCGCCGACGCTTGCGATATTCGGACCGAAACAAATTGCGAAGAATTGTGAACAGCCATGCCGACATGTTCGTGCCCGGCTGGAACGAATTGATGTTTGCCATGGCGCGCAAAAGCGTTTCCTGCACGAGGTCATCGGCCCGGTCCACATTCCCGCTTAGCGATATTGCGAAGGCGCGCAGGCTGGGGACCGCAGCCAGCATGGCGTCACGTACGGATGCTCGCATGGTCATCAGTGCGGCCCCTTGATGTTGGGACTGTCGAATCCCGTGGTTCCCATCAGATGATCGGAGTCTGAGCCGCTCGCCCCTTCCTCCTGAGGCGCAGCAGGGATGGATTTGGTTCGCTCACCCTCGCCTTCCAGCTCGTTCAAAAGATCCCGGAAACGATCGGGAACGCCCTGATGCAGGACGTCGTCGTACATGCGCTGGAGAATGTCGCCAAGCCGTCGCTGGTCCTCTCGGCTCAGGCGTCCCCCCGTTTTTCTAGGCGGAGCATCGGTCTGCATTTCGGCCTCTGCGCTGGACGGCGATTCTGGCGTGGACTCTGGCTGACCCGCTCTTCGAACCGCCCAACCCAGCTTAACTGGCTTGGATTGCTTCATATTTAGTGCTGCCGGCCACTTTGCTAGGCCCCGCAGGTTCCCTCCGGCTCATCAGGGCATAACGTGTCGCCATACCGTTCGTTCCGCCCGGCGTGGAACTTTATGGTGCACCGGTTGTTTCCGCCGGGTATGCTGGGGCGAGTCAAGCGGGAGGATCCCGTGTCAAATTCAGCTGCTGTAGCGCAATACCTGCCCTATTTGCGCCGCTATGCGCGAGCGCTGACGGGCAGCCAGACTTCAGGTGACGCCTATGTGGCCGCGGCATTGGAGGCCCTGATCGCGGACCGCTCCGTGATCGAGGATCCACGCGGTCCCCGGGTCGCACTCTATCGCCTCTTCACCAAGATTTGGAACTCGGTTTCCGTGAACGGAACCAGGGGCGCGGCGGAAACCACGCTACCGGGTGAGCAGAAGCTCGCCCACATCACGCCCCTTCCGCGCCAGGCCTTTCTTCTTGTTGCGCTCGAAGGCTTCTCCGAGCCCGATGCCGGGCGTATCCTCGACATCGACGTCGTCAAATTGCGCGGCTTGGTCGAGGAATCGGGGCGTGAGCTCGCTGCGGAAATTGCGACCGACGTGCTTATCATCGAGGATGACACCTTTATTGCGATGGAGCTGGAAACGCTGGTCGAGGGACTGGGGCATCGCGTGCTCGGCGTTGCACGCACGCACGCCGAAGCTCTCACCCTCACCAAGAAGAAGAAGCCTGGCCTTATACTGGCCGATATCCAGCTTGCGGACGGCAGTTCCGGTCTCGAAGCGGTCAATGAACTGCTCACTTCGTTTGAGGCACCGGTCATTTTCATTACCGCGTACCCCGAGCGTTTCCTGACCGGAGAACGGCCGGAGCCGGCGTTCCTGATTGCGAAACCTTTCCAACCCGCGACGGTATCCGCGGTGGCGAGCCAAGCGCTCTTCTTCGAGCGCAGCGCGAAACGCCGCGAGCGGCGGGTCACGGCTTAAAGCCTGCCAGATCTTTGAGCAGCACTCGCCGCAGCCGGCCCCGACATGGGGCGAGGTTCGGTCTACCCCCTTTGGTTGCGGCAGGCCGGACCCCAAAAAAAGCTCGGGCGTAGTCGACTATCGTCGACTGCGCCCGAGGGTACCGGCCGAGCACGGGGAGGGGGAAATGGGCGGCCGGCTGCCATAACAATGCGCCTGCCGACCCATTGGTTCCGGAAAAAATTGCCCGTCTACTCCTCCCAATTCGACGGCACTCGAAGCGGCTCCGACTTCAGCCAACTGGGGTGCGAGGCCATGCGGGGGCTTACGGCAACCAATGAACCTAATGGAGCATTAATGCGACTAAGGGGCATAGGGATCGTGGGAGCTACCCATGCGGCGTCACTCTCGATACTTTCTTGCCTGCTCCGGCGCGGCTTTGGCCTTGGCATGCTTCCTTGCTGGGCTCGAAGTGTCCACCACGACGGCGGCCACGTCGGTCGACCAAGGGATCGCGACGGTCAACCGCACCCTCAAAAGTGACCGCCTGCCGCTGACCACACCCAACAGCCGCAACGCGGTCAATGGTCCGGCAAATAGCCAGACGCCGCGCGCCCCGGAGCCGAGGCTTCTGGAAGGGTGCGAGCCGATGGTCAGCGCCATCGGGCAGCCCCCGCTCGCGCGCGTGCCTGGACGCTGCCTCTCGTAAAAGACGTTTCCCACCACCACCATTCGCGGATTGGGCTCGCCTTCATGGAGGTTGAGCCCGCATGGCATTCCTTGCCTGACCGGAACTTTCGAAATGCGGGAATACTTGTATGGAGCGGTGCGCACCACTGCACGGGCACAACATCGTCTTTGACCTGTTCTCCGCGCTCGCCTAAGGCTGCGCCAGGTTGGATGTTTCGAGTGCCCTAAATTTTGGATATGAACGTGTCTGGAGTGGAAGAGAAGAAACAGCCCGCGCAGACACCGCGAGACGAAAAGATCGTCCCCCTTGCGCAGTTTCGAGCAGCGCTCGACGGCAGCCTGCTCAGCGTCTGGTCTTGGGACCTGCTCTCCCATCAGTTGGTCTGGTCGAGCAATCTCGAAGACTTTCACGGCCCGTCCGCCAACAAGCTCGACGGCATCTTTCCTTTGGTGCCGCAGGATTTGCCCGCGCAGGAGGGGCTGCTTGCGGCGATCTCCAACGCGCTCAACACCCGCCAGCCTTGCCGGGTGGAATACCGCCTGCCCGGATCATCGGGACGCGACGAACGGTGGTTCGAGGCTTCTGCAACGGTCCTCGTCAAAGATGGCACCGCGGTGCAGATGCTCGGCATGTGCCGTGAGGTGACCGAACGCCTGCACGTCAATCGGGAAGTGCGCATGCGTGCGCGCCAGCAGGAGACGCTCGCACGACTGGGTGAGGACGCACTCACCGAAAGCGACCTGCAGAAATTCTTCAACGAGGTCGTCCACACGGTCGGAGACATTCTTGACCTCGAAATGGTGAAGATCCTGGAATTGTTGCCGGGGGACGCCGAGCTCCTGCTGCGGGCAGGCATTGGCTGGAAACCGGGCCTGGTGGGTAGCGCAACAGTATCGACCGGTCGCGATTCACAGGCCGGCTACACCCTTGCTTCCGGCCGGCCCGTGATCGTGGAAAACCTCGCGACCGAAACAAGATTTACCGGACAGCCGCTGTTGCACAAGCACGGCGTTACAAGCGGCATTACTGCGCCGATCGCCGGGCGCGACGGCCGCGCCTACGGCGTGCTTGGGCTCCATACCGGCAAGCGGCGCAGGTTTTACGACTATGAGG
>CATPCO010000189.1 GCA_955652925.1 uncultured Xanthobacteraceae bacterium
CCCGCACCGCATAGCGCTCGGCAGCAAGCCTGGTCGCATACCAATAGTGCCGCCGATCGGCAGCCTTCAATCTCGGCTTAACGAACCCCAACAACTCGCTCGTAGTCATGACCCGGTTGTAGCCGACCAACGCGCGCCAAACGGCCAGCTGGTTCTTGCCGCGGCCGCCCTGGCAGGCCATCCGACGCCGGTCGTCAGCGTTGACTATCTTTTTAGCCATCCTTCGCGGACCATTTTTTGCGCGGGCGGCTTGCGAGCTTACTCATCTAAGTGCGTGCAGGCGAGATCAATTGCTCCTCTGCTTCTGAGCGGGTGCTGCCCCGCAGATAAAGTTTTATTCGGACTGCCGGAGAGTCACCGCGGCCCGTGCCAATTAGTCAACATAGGGCAGGGACAGGCGACCGGCCTAACCGCGCGTGTAATGAGACGTCAGTGCGGAGACTTGCGACGCTTCGCGTCCAGCGCCGAACGCCCGGGCAGCGGGTCGCCAAGAACTGCCATGTTCGGCGTCAACTCCGCCGTCCACATAGCTTCCCGCTCAGCCAAGACTTCGGCCGGTGCTGCACGAAACAGCGCAATCGTGTGCCCAAGCTCCGTCGCTTCCACGCTCCACTGCTGAGATCCGCGCATCCCTAACCCCCATCATTTTCATTACCCCAACTGTTTCTAAGTATTCTGACGAATTGGGGCTCGATTGTGTGAAAACGGGGGCCGGGGAAGAACAAAAAACTGGATGGTTTTTTGGCGCTTCCATAGCCCGGCTTACATCGCAAAACGGTCTTCCCGTTGTCATCCAATCACTTCAGCAGCACGCGCAAGCAGCACCAGTGGCAACTTGAGTGAGCGCTTTTGTGGCTTGAGATTGATCACCAGCTTCGATAGGCGAACAACCGGGCTTATGACCCTCCGCTCGCGCCACGCCTTCCATCTCAGATAGGTTCGTTCTGGGCAGCGTCGGCTCATCGTAACAACGATGTAACAAGTGCTGCCGTGCGTGGCAAACCGATTATCGTGGCACGAGTCACTTTGCTGCAAAGGGGCGGGGAGTTCTCACAGGCGGGCCATTCGGCCGAAAGTGATCTCGTGCGCGCCGGAGATTTTTTTGTTGGTTGCAATACCACTGGATTTTAACGGGGGTCGAAATGATCGCCGCAGCGGCGGCAGTGTTGTGCCGTTCTTCGCATGGAGGCGGGGTGCGAGGCAGCGCACGGATTTGTCGGCCAGCGAGCGCGGCCTCGACTGGTTCACGTTCTTTCTCGCCGATATCCAAACCGGCTTCGGCCCGTTTGTGGCCGTCTACCTCACCGCGCATGCGTGGGCGCAGTTCGATATCGGCCTGGTCCTTACTGCGGGCGGGCTGGTGGCGCTCGCCGGACAGATGCCCGGGGGTGCGCTCGTCGACGCGGTACGCTCGGCACGGCTCCTGGGCACGCTTGCGGTTGGCGCGATCTGCGCGAGCGCGCTCGCGCTTGCGATCTGGCCAAGCTTTCCCGTGGTCATGGCCTCGCGCATGCTCCATGCGGCCGCGAGTTGCGTGTTGGGGCCGGCAATCGCCGCAATCAGCCTTGGTCTCGTGGGCCATGCCGCTTTAGGCACGCGCGTCGGGCGCAACGCGCGATTTGCCTCCATCGGGAACGGCATCGCCGCAGCCGTCATGGGACTGTGCGGCTATGTTGCCTCGAACCAGGCCGTATTCTTCCTGACTGCAGCGCTGGCTGTACCTGCCTTGCTGGCGCTCTCGCGCATCCGCATGAGACATGACGACGCGAGCCCGGGCACTGAGGTGCCCGCCGCTTCCCTCCGCGTGCATCACGTGCTGTGCGATCGTCGCCTGCTCACGTTCGCGGCATGCGTTCTTTTGTTTCAGCTTTCGAATGCCGCAATGCTCCCATTGATGGGCGGCATTCTCACCACACACGCAAGTGAATCGGTATCCACCGTGATCGCGGCCTGCATCGTGGTGCCGCAACTTATCGTGGCGGGATTTGCGCCCTCGATCGGTTGTGTGGCTGACAGGTGGGGGCGACGGCCGCTCCTGATCCTCTGCTTTGCTGCGCTTGCAGTGCGGGCAGTTCTTTTTGCACTCGTGACCAGCCCGTACGCCGTCGTGGCCGTGCAAGCACTCGACGGAATCTCGGCTGCCATTCTCGGCGTTACACTACCACTTGTCGTCGCCGATATCACGCGAGGCACGGGACGCTTCAACCTGGGTCTTGGAATCGTCGGCAGTGCTGTCGGCATCGGCGCTGCACTGAGCACAACGCTGGCCGGCTATACTATCGATCGTTTCGGCAGCGGCATTGCCTTCTGCGGCCTGGCCTCCGTTGCCGCTCTGGGCTTAGCAACGGTCTGCCTGCTGCTGCCGGAAACGCGGCCTTGCGACGACATAAAAAACGCGGTTGCACCATAGATGCTGCCGATGCGCTCGCTAACAAGCTCACCCCTGTCGCCTGGGCGATTCTCAATAATCGCGGGGAAAGGTCGTGTTCGCCGGCGGCTGAAAATGGAGCCGCCGCCAAGCTGTACATGACACTAGAACCTATCTCAAAATCGCCTGAAGAGGATAACCAGGCAGGCGAGCTGGACAAAGCCCATGAAGTTCTGTGCGTGGTACTCCCAACGGACAAGAATGCGACGCTGCCATTGAATCCACGCGAAGAAGCGTTCGACGAGCCATCGTCGCATGTAACGGCTCAGCCGCCGGCGATCTTGCGTGGGCGGCTTGCTGCGATTGGTACGGTGCGGCGCAATCATTTCGATGCCGTCCCGCCGCAATTCCTCATCGAGCGGATCGCTGTCGTAGGCGCGATCCCCGATCAAGTTCTCCGGCTTGGCCTCAATCATGTAGAAGTCGAAGCACAGTTGCACTAGGCGGACTTCATGATGGTTGGCAGCATGCGTGCTTACCGAAAGCGGCAATCCGTGGCGATCAACAATCGCCATGATTTTCATGCCTTTTCCGCGCTTCGTTGCGCCGACCTCTGCTCCACCGCCTTTAGCCATCACGAATGTCGCATCGATGAAGCATTCTTCTTCGTCGAGCACACCTCTGTCGCGAAGCTCGTTGGCAACATCCGTCAGCATACGTCGTAGAATTTCATCACGACACCAGGTCTGGAAGCGCCGATGTACCGTTTTGTAGTTTGGATAGCTTTGTGGCAGCATGTGCCATTGCGCACCTGTATTGAGAATCCACAGGACCGATTCAAGCACCCGACGCGTCGGAATAGGTTTGCGTCCAGGACGACCATCGGGAATGTGTTCCTCCGGAAAATGCTTCCGGATGCGTTCCCATTGTTCGTCCGTGAGCCGAATCATCCGACATTTATAGCGGATCGACTCTCGCAAGCAATTTTGAGATAGGTTCTAGTCACAGCGACGGCAACTGCCAGGAAGACCCCTGCGAGCAATGCAGAGGTGCCATTGCGGCGCTGCCGTGCCCTCTACCCCACGCATCATCTCGTCGGGGCTTACCCCAAGGGCTGCCTATTGAAAGCAACGATACCGCGCCGCGAGTAAGCGGTCTTCACGTTCGGAGGGGCGGGATGCCGTGCTGCGCCGCAACTGCAATGACCGCTCGGGTTCAAAACCCGCTGTTACCGCATCGCAACATTGACGGCTGCTTCTCCTCAGTCAGCGGACATACGTTGTGCGCCGGGGGGGCGATTTCCTCTATACCCTTCGCCATGTCCTTGCTTTTCATTGCGCCGTGCCTTCCCACCAAAGCTCCGCATCCACCTTCCGGTTGAGCGATCGCGCGCAGCCGCCTGATTGCGCCTTTGCGTTGCAAAAAGATCACAACTTATCTCTTGCTCGCGCGGTAAGCTGGCACTGGTTCATCGGGGGGATGGATGATGAAAAGGTTCTTGCTCGCTGGAATTGCGATTGTTGCAATCACTGCAGCCGGCGCGGCCAGTGCGGCCGATCTGCGGGTCCCTAGGGCACGGGGGCCGGCCATCGTACCGGTTTACAATTGGACGGGTTGCTATGTCGGCGGTTATGTCGGCGGCGCTTGGAACGACCGTGACGGCGCGACTTTCACCGACTTGGGCAACGCCAATTTTGCTTCTTTTTCAGGTGGCGTTGGTGCAGCGAGGATCTCGCCTTCTCATTCCTGGAGCGCCGACCTGCGTGACAGCTTCATCGGCGGCGGCACGCTCGGGTGCAACTGGCAGCCTTTCCGCTCACCCTTTGTGCTCGGCGTTGAAGGCGAGTTTGGCCATCTCCGCCTGACTAGCGATGCGTTTGATCCCACAACCATACGGGGCGGGCAGACGACTCCTGATGTTCTGGGCAGTGCGAGAATCGGCGACTGGTACGGCATGGCGACTGGTCGGCTGGGTTACGCCTGGGATCGCATCCTGCTCTATGTCAAAGGCGGTGCGGCCTTCGTCCCTGTTCGGGGCTCGGTGATCGACGCGTGTCTGACGACCGCCGCCGGGTGCGGCAACTGGGTGATTTCGACGACCTCCGATAGGAGTGTTGTGACCACGTGGACGGTCGGCGGGGGCGTCGAATGGGCTTTTGCCACACATTGGAGCGTTAAGGCCGAATATATGTTCATTGGCCTGGATGACACGCGGACGAGCTGCGGCGTCGCAACTGTCGCATCGGGCGCTGCGGTCCCAGGCGGACCGTTCTGCTTCAACCAACACTTCGACGGCATCAACACCGCGAAGATCGGCGTGAACTATAAATTCTGGTGAAGAAGGGCAGTTATAACTGATTGGTACGAGATCACGCACGATGGGTTCCGGGTTCATAAGAACGGCAAGCGGGTGAGGCTCTACAGCCGGTGCCGGGCAACGATTTAACTTCGCGGTTTCCGATCATTGTCGAGGCAGTCGCTTGGCTGCAATCGCGGTCCTGCATCATTGGCGCAGTTCAACCACCTTGGCCTTTATCACTTCAAGATGCCCCCTGTTCGGCTTCGCGCGTGTCAATATGCTGCTTGGTCGGATCGGCGTCAGGCCCGTCAAGGAACATCCATTCCGAGGCGCGCACACATTCGCGGACAATCTCTGGGGTCGTGTTGAACGAGGCAGCCGTGGCTGCAACGGTGGGCGCCTCATCGCCCGGCTGCATCCACGTCCAGACCGAAATGGCGGTCTCGAACTGCTGCTTGGTGATGCCGGGCTGGTCGGTGTCGTCCGGCAAAATCTCGGTGTAGAGCATGTTCTCGATCCTAATGTGTGACGTTGTGTGGTGGCACTTTCAGTGCTCCCGCAGATTAGGTCAGTTGACACCGGAATCCGAGTCGGATGGCAGTTTTGGTGCCCGGCCACTCACAGCATTTGCGAACGCTTCGTCCACCGAGAGCCCAATCAACTCGCGTCGATTTAATTGATCGAATCTCATCCGATCCGCCACCGGCCGGGATCGCGCAGAGCAGGAGATCGAATTAACACCGGGTAGTCAATTTTCTTCGCGCCGCTACTCGCGGGCGGACGGTAGCTTTGTATTGATCTCCATTGACTGTCCCAGCCAGTGCTCAACCTCGACCTTCCTAAAAAGCAGACCACGCTTGTCCCTGATCTAGTTCTCGGCCGTTTCCCTCGGAAATTGGCCGTGCCACTTCCCGATTTTGGGATCACAAGCTGAACATAGTGTGAGAGTTTCGCGGAGCCGTGCCGATCAAAACTTGCAGAGAGTCGTGTCCTCCACACATGTACAATGCTCGGAGTAGTCATATCGGAGCTAGCATTGCGGCCGAAGTTAGCTGGTAGTGGTAACGGGCAACTGTGCCGAGTTTTTTTCCACACGGAACTTAGCTTCGATCATACGTCGCCGAAGTTCCCTCATGCGGCCGCGCTGTTGTTAGGGCAACACTCGCAAATTTATTCCATGGCGTCACATTGCTGGGCGGATAGATGGGCTGGATATGAAGGTGCTGAACCAAGGGGGGCCTATTCATGAACAGCTTGCCATTGTCTCGACGAATCTCCGCTCTGGAAGAAGTATCTCTTACAAACAAGATCTGCACTTTTATTGCCGAGCAACTGGGTGTTGATGTCGAAGGTATTAC
>CATPCO010000190.1 GCA_955652925.1 uncultured Xanthobacteraceae bacterium
ATCGGGTATCGGGGTCTGCCGCCAAGGTTGCCCACTGCTGCAGCCGGCGCCCGAATTCGTGTTTGTGCCATTTCTTGATTCGGACGTCGGCGCTCAAACGCTCTACCAGTTGGTGATCGAACCATCCGGCCGGAAGTAGGTTTGGGCGCGAGCCGTGACCGGTTCTGTGATTTCGGCGATCTGCTTGAGTTGATTGAAGTCAAGCTCAACACCTAGGCCCGGCCGTTCATTGGGGTATAGCTTTCCGTTCTTGAAGTCCAGGCAGACGGGCAAGTGTGGTAAGGTGCGCCCCTGGTAGTTATACTCCATGAGGACCGGTGCCGAGAAAGTGCCTAGACTGTTGACGAGGGCCGCCGTCGCGATGGGTCCGGTGAAATGCGGAACGATACCCACAAAATGTGTTTCGCAAATGGCGGCAATCTTCATCATTTCAGTAATACCGCCGACATTCGGCAGGGTGGCGCGGAGAAAATCGATGTCGTGATTTTCCACGAGTTTGTTGAAGTCCCACCGGTTGCCCCACTCCTCGCCGGCCGCCAAAGGAACGTTTACCTTGCTGCGTAGGATCGGAATGTCTTGCTGGAAGGCTTCAGTCCGAACGGGGTCTTCGACGAAGAACGGAGCAAGATCCTCGATCTCGTTACAGCCCCGGATGGCATCGGCGAGGTCGAAGCGCTGGTGGAAATCGATAACCCAATCGCCGTCTTTGCCGACGCCTTCCCTCGCCTCTGAACATTCGTCGCGAAGATGGGTAATTCGCTCTC
Organism: uncultured Xanthobacteraceae bacterium; assembly: GCA_955652925.1. GTDB lineage: Bacteria > Pseudomonadota > Alphaproteobacteria > Rhizobiales > Xanthobacteraceae > VAZQ01. The sequence continues at coordinate 765 of CATPCO010000190.1, forward strand.
TGGTGTTGAAAGTAGTATTGGCGGGAAGGTCCATTGCGCCGAATCGGAAGGCGCGATAGCCAGCCTCGATGGTGGCTCGAGCGCGTTCCTTAATGCTCATGCCCGGGTTGATGCCCGGAATGATGCCGGCCGTGTTGTAACACTCACAATAGTTGCGGACCATGCCGCCTAGTAACTGGTGCACGGGCAGACCCTGCACCTTTCCTTTAATGTCCCACAAGGCCAGATCAAGCGCGCCGATGGCATCGGTCTTCTCGCGGCCTGCTGGATAGAAGAAGGCCCGGTTCATGTCTTGCCACAGTTGTTCGATATACTGCGGATCCCGGCCGATCAACCTTCCCGCAGACTGGGACAGCGTATCCTTCGCTCCGCCTTCGCCAACGCCGATGATTCCGGCGTCGGTCTCGATGGTGACCACCACGTCGCTCTGGTTGAATAGCGGGTTTGGATTTGGTGGCAGGTAGGCTCGCACCCTCGTAATCTTCATTTTCGGAAGGGTGGCGAAAGCGGGCAGAACACCAGCAGCGCCCGCGATTGCGGTCGCTGCCAAAGAACCGAGAAAGGTCCGTCTTTTCATGAATTGCCCCGTTTCACACTTTTGACAGTGATCCAAACCAGGCAGCCTTAGCCGATCATTGGTGCGAATCTTACGCAGGTGAAACAGGGCAAGTCAATGAAAGGCGGTAGGTTGGCAGTGTCTTACCCAGGTGATGCTGGTGCTAGAGCCGTCACGGATGCAACGACGAAGACACGACCTACGTTTTCTCCAATCGCTGGCAGAATGTCGAAGTAGCTGCGGACGAAACCGGAAACTGGATTGTCAAAACCAATAACTAAGATTCTCACGGCGATTCTTCGCTTGTCTGCATTCGCCTTCGCGCAGAACGGCTGGCTAGGCTCGTGGCCTAGTCTTCATTTCGTTGTGCGCTATGCGCCCAGGGCACGGATTTCTTCTATCCGAGCGTGCAGGCTGCTATAACCACGATTGCAAGAATGGCTTGGGTGAGGACTAGTACGCCCAACACGATTATCAAGACGATCACTTGCATGAAACAAGAATATACTTGACAGCCATCAGAAGCTAACAGGGCAAGCGAAGTTTCATCGGACGTTCCAGCAACACAGTGATTAAGCTGACCTCTGACCTCTGCAATTGAAGGAGTTGAAGAATCCTCATGAACGATCTAGCTGTCCACTATCTGGACGAGATCAAGCGCCAACTCCGCGGCCACAAACGCATGGCCGAGGCCGCCATGGCTCAGCTCGAAGACAAAGAATTCTTCGTCACGATCGATCTTGAGTCGAACCCCGTCGCGGTTCTGGTGAAGCACATTGCAGGCAACGCGCGTTCCCGCTTCACCGACTTTCTCAGTTCTGACGGCGAAAAGCCCAACCGCTTCCGCGACCAGGAATTCGAACTCTCAGGCAAAACATCTCGCGACGAAGTGATGCGCTGGTGGGAGCAGGGCTGGTCAATTGTGTTTTCCACCCTGAATTCGCTTAAGCCGAAAGATGTGATGCGTACCGTAACCATCCGGCAGGAGCCGCACACGGTGATGCAGGCGCTCAGCCGCGCCCTCGCGCACTATGCCCAGCACATCGGACAGATCGTCTTCCTCGCCAAGCACCTGCGCTCCTCGCAATGGCAAACGCTGAGTATCCCGCGCGGCAAATCAGAGGAGTATAAGACCGCGCATCCCAAGGGGATCAGCCGCGGCAAGTAACGAGTGGTCAAAAGATAAAAGCAGTTGTCAAGTGAAAAACACTTCTCCCTGCCGGAACGCCAGAAATATTTTGGCGACATCCAGCCCCCCGCCATATTGCCGACATTTCTTCTTTAGCTGCTTGACCGTTGTGGCCTGTCGCGCTCTATCGTCCCTGCGTCGCTGCATTCAGAGGCCAAGGACCTCCCCAAAGCTCCGACCTCGACTGCCACTTTCAAACTCGAAAATCACATCCACAGCTAGATCGAGCAGGCTAACCTCGCGGCTTGAAAAGTGACTTTACATCAAATTCTGAAGTTCAAGTTTCCTCGTGTCACCTAGAGTGAACTAATGAACTCGATGGACATTCTTTTCAAGGCTGGCCGCTTCAACTTGTCGAAGAATCTTGGACACGGCGGCATGACAACCACGATATGCCCATGGTCTTCCGCTTGAGTCGGAGAGGATAAATTCGCCTGATCCTGATTCCTCTGCATTGCGATCCGCAGTTGTTGATGCGTTCAGACTGGCCGAGTACATGGCCAAAGCTCGTGGAGAACCGCTATTCGGAGAACAAACATGAAGCGGGCGCGTTACGTCACCAGCTGAGCGACCGACCTCAGCAGTATGACATACTGAGGCAACCCGATCCCTCATGCTTGGATTATCACTGTCTTTGACATAAGCTGGCGCGGCTGCCACTATGCGATGGACTCCTGGCATGGATCAAGCCTCCCTCCACCGGCCGCTCCTGGTCTTTGATGGCGAGTGCCCATTCTGCCGGGCCTGGGTCGAGTATTGGAAACATCTCACCGGTGACCGCGTGCTCTACGCGCCCTACCAGGAAGTTGGCTCCCGCTTCCCCCGCACGCCTCGCGAACACTTTGCGTCCGCCGTCAAACTCATCTTGCCAGACGGCGAGGTGCGCAGTGGCGCGCACGCGGTCTTCAGCGCGCTCGCTCTGGCGCCAGGAAAGAGAGGGATGCTGTGGTGTTACGACCACGTGCCCGGTCTCCCTGCCGTTTCCGAAGCGGCGTACCGTGTGATCGCCCGCCACCGTTCCTTTGGCTATCAGGTGACGCGTCTCTTTTGGGGAATTCCCCTCGAACTCGAAAACTATCGCCTGTCGAGCTGGCTCTTTCTAAGAATACTCGGCGTCATTTACATCTTTGCTTTCGTTTCGTTCGGAATCCAGGCGGCTGGCCTCATTGGTTCGCGTGGCATCCTACCCCTAGCCGACTATCTCCGCGCCGCACATGAATACCTGGGAACGCCAGCCTACTGGGACCTTCCCACATTATTCTGGCTCAACACGGGCGATGCCTTCATCAACGCGGATTGCATCGCCGGAGTCTGTCTCTCTTCTCTTCTTCTCCTCGGCATCAACTGGCGCCCCATTCGACTCGCGTTGTTCTGGTTGTACCTTTCCCTAGTCACGGCTGGCCAAGTGTTCATGAACTACCAGTGGGACGCGCTTCTCCTCGAAGCCGGATTCCTGGCCGTATTTCTCGGCTCCTCGCCGCCCTTCATTCGGCTTTTCCGCTGGCTGCTCTTTCGTCTCGTGTTCCTTTCGGGTGCGGTGAAGCTGCTGAGCGGAGACCCATCGTGGCGCAGCTTCACCGCCCTGCCGGTGCACTACCAGACCCAGCCTCTGCCCACGCCGCTGGCCTGGTATGTCTGTCAACTGCCTGCGTGGTTTCATCACCTCTCGATCGGGTTCTTGTTCTTGGTGGAGCTCGCTATCCCCTTTCTGATTCTTGCACCCCGGCGCCCCCGCGTCGTTGCGGCCCTTGCTATCATCGTGCTCCAGGTGCTCATTTTCCTGACGGGGAATTACGCGTTCTTCAACCTCCTGACGATTGCACTTTGCCTTTTTCTTCTGGACGACGCGGCACTCGGACGAATGTTGCCGAAGAAAATCTTCGGGCGCATCCACGCCGCTGTGGGAGACAAAGACAGACGGCCGTTGCGTAATGCTGTGTCGAGCGCCTTTGCTGCGTTTGTGCTTTTCGTCAGCAGCTTCCAGATGATCGCCATGTTCTCCGGCCACCATTGGGCCCCGGCCGATACTGTCATTCGTGCTGTTGCCCCATTCGAGATCATCAACACTTACGGCCTTTTCGCGGTCATGACAACTTCGCGCCCGGAAATCGTGATCGAGGGGTCAAACGACGGACTGACCTGGCTGGCCTACGAATTCGAATACAAGCCCGGAGATTTAAACCGACGGCCAATTTGGGTACAGCCGCACCAGCCACGCCTCGATTGGCAGATGTGGTTTGCCGCGCTCGGCAACTACCAGGATGATCCCTGGATTCTGCACTTCATGGGACGTTTGCTGTCGGGCTCGCCGGACGTCTTACAGCTTCTTGCC
>CATPCO010000191.1 GCA_955652925.1 uncultured Xanthobacteraceae bacterium
CTCGCTGCGCTTCGCCGCGAAATTGAAGAATTGAGGAAAGTTGCCCGGGACCTGGCCGAGGATTCGGGAAGGGTCATCAAGAGATCAAAGGAACAGAGGCAAGAGAGAGATAGAGCGCGTGTCCAAGCGTCGTAAGTGATCAGGACACTACATCGTTCGCGCTGTATGGATGCAAACTGAGCCACTACCAAAACTTCGGTAGTGTCCTATTAGGGTGTTGCTCGCTCCAATTTTCGTACCTCAATGTGACGAACTAATGGGGTCGTGGTCTGGCGGACTCCGACTACTTCCCATTGGTCGCTTCCATTCTCTAGTATGTGATGGGCCTCGGGATAATGTATCGAATAGTCGGGCCAGTCCAAGACGACCTTGCCCGTCTCAACATCATAGGCAATGAGACGATAACTTTCGATCTTGACCATTGCAGTGACCTTTCACTTCGCTAGCCCGCATGTCTCACCAATGATATAGGCGAAAGCCGCCTTCTTTGGCATAACTGTGTTTGCAGACAAGCAGTTAGAGCCAAAGTGGAGGCGGCTTTTGCTATGACAGAGTGTAATCAATCTAACTTCGAGTTCGCCACACATTTTCAACGCCAAGTGGTCGCCAGTTTTGATGGCGGCACGATCAGCAGCGAGTCCGGATCCTTGTTGTTGCGAGAGGTGGAGCAGAGGACGGGGATGGTACGCCAGTTTGCCGCCTGCTTTCGCGACTATCGCAATCCGGAAAAGATCGAGCACACGGTGCGGGAGTTGATCGGGCAGCGGGTGTACGGGATCACGCTGGGGTATGAGGATTTGAACGATCACGAGCAACTGCGGCAGGACCCGGTGCTGGCGGTGTTGTGTGGGAAGAACGATGTGGAAGGGCGGGAGCGACGGCGGGAACAGGATTGCGGCAAGGCGGGAGCGGGCAAGAGCACACTGAACCGGCTGGAATTAACCCCAGCCGACGCGGATGAGGAATCGCGCTACAAGAAGATCGTGATGGACGAGGCGGCCGTGGACAGGCTGTTGGTCGATCTCTACATCCAATCGCAGCCGCGCCAACCGGAGCCAATCGTGCTCGATTTGGATGCCACCGATGACCCCGTGCATGGGAATCAGGAAGGCAGATTTTTTCACGCTTACTACGGCGATTACTGTTATCTACCGTTGTACATCTTTATTGGAGAGCAGCTGGTGTGTGCGCGGTTGCGGCCTTCCAATATCGATGGCGCGGCGGGAGCGGTGGAGGAGGTGGCGCGGATCGTAGAGCAGCTGCGACGAGTATGGCCGCAGCTGAAGATCATCGTGCGCGGCGATTCCGGGTTCTGTCGCGAGGGGTTGATGAGTTGGTGCGAGCAGCACAGCGTAGATTACGTGTTCGGGCTGGCCAAGAACAGGCGTTTGCGCAGGAAGCTAGGATGAAACAGGCGCGACAACAGTATCGGGAGAGCGGCCAAGCTGCTCGTGTGTTTACCGAGTTCAACTATCGCACGCGCAAAAGTTGGTCGCGGCGCCGGCGGGTGATTGGCAAAGCGGAGTATCTGGAAAAAGGGGAAAATCCGCGCTTTGTGGTGACCTCCTTGTCCGCAGCCTACCTGGAGGCCCGGGCCTTGTATGAAGAGTTTTATTGTGCCCGCGGAGAGATGGAAAACCGCATCAAGGAACAGCAGCTGGGACTGTTCGCCGATCGGACCTCCACCGCCAAGATGCGCTCGAATCAGTTGCGACTGTATTTCTCCTCCATCGCATATTGCTTGCTGGAGGCCTTGCGGCGGCTGGGATTGAAGGGCACAGAGATGGCGCAGGCACAGTGTTCCACCATCCGTCTGCGGCTGCTTAAGATCGGCGCCCAAATTCGCATCACGGTACGGCGCATCTGGATATCCATGGCCGTCGGGCATCCCGGTGCCTCCGTGTTCGAGCAAGCCTGGCGCAACCTGCAAATAATACCCCTGCTTTGCTGAGGATCGCAGCTCGGCCCCACAACCATGAGGCGAGCGGGCCCGGTGGGAAAAGAGAAGACCTGCGCCGCTTTCGTTCGCAAAATCGAATCTTAAGTCAGTTGTACTATGGCATTCCCTGTTTGCTCTTCGCCGATAGCCATTTGAAATAAAAATCGCAACACGCTCCACAAACACACTGCTTCTGATCGCGATTTGTGCTCTTGTAGACTATTGGTGAGAAATTCGGGTTAGCCAGACTTCCATGCATTTGACTCACAAAACTTTCCCGGCCAAGGATATCAGAGGACATGCAGCCCGCGAATCATCCGACTGGTATGAACGCTTGCTGATCTCGACCTGGGCTTCGAACTTCTGTGCTGTTGCCAGTGCACGCGAGACCAGGCACAGTGCCTTGGCTTTTTGCAAGAGATTGATCGCGCGCTCCCGGTTCTCTTCATTAGGAATCGTCAGGTTGGGACGGATGACAATTTCGCTGAAGCTATAGCCAGTGCCCGTCTTACTCACCGTGCCCTCCGCTTCCACTTCCAGGTCGGTGTATTCGAATTTCGAGTATCCCGCGATTGCGTGGAATGTAGTCGTAAAGCAACTCGCGAGTGCAGTCATCAGCAAGTCTTCGGGGGTCCACCTGCCTTCGAGACCGCCGAACTGCGGCGGCGCGGTGAAATGAATCGCGTTAGGGGCCGAATCGGACTTCGCGATGCCTGTCTGTCCGGAAGTCCACCAAGATACAACGCGGTATTTATGTTCATTTTCCATTCAGTACTCCGAGTCCTAGTTGCGTTTCCCAAAGGTCGTGGTTGCTACTCCACCAACTGATTCTGAGGATGGAATGTCACGGTTACCCAGGTTTCCCCACAGTGGTTCTCAATTTAATTAACAACAACGGCCATCGTTCCTGATTATTCTGTAGCCAGCGGA
>CATPCO010000192.1 GCA_955652925.1 uncultured Xanthobacteraceae bacterium
AACGGAGCGCAAAGCCGATTGCAGCTGCTGATAAGCGGCCGGAAGCGCAATCGTCACGAAGGCGAAGAGCAGGATCCACAGTGTCCCGTAGAGGACGAAGGGCGGTCGCGCATAGCTCAGAAACATGCCGACGCCGAGCACGATGCCGGGGATCGCGACCGGCGCGGTGGCAAGGAACGCCAGTGTCCGGTGACCGGCGATCGCCCGCCTCGTCGTGAGATATCCGATCACCAAGGCCATGAGCGTGCCGATGGTTGCAGAGGCAATGCCGAGAATGATGGTATTTTTCACGGCCAGTTGCGTGGCCGATAACTCAAAGAACACGAAATAAATGTTGTGCAGCGTGAAATTGTCCAACCCGATGAAGGAGGTCGCAATCTTGGAGAACGTGGCGTTGAGCAGTGCTCCATAGGGTAGAAACACGGGGCACAGCAGAACAAGCAAGACGAAGAACAACGCAAGCCCTTTCATCCTGCCGAGCCTTACCAGGCGCGGATTGCCTTGCTTGCCTCCGATCACGGAATAGCCCCGCCGCCCGAGGATAAGATGTTCCGCGCGCAGCAGCAGCACCGCGAGCACGAGGAGCGGCACCGAAGCTGCCGCGGCGAGCTCGGGCTTGGGCGGATAATTGAACAGGCTCCAGATCTTGGTCGTCATGGTGTGAAAGCCCGCGGGAATGGCGAGGATCGCAGGCGAACCGAACAGCGTCATGGCCTGCAGGAAGGCGACCAGCGCGCCCGCCAGCAGCGCAGGCAGAGCAAGCGGAATCGTCACGCGCCGCGCCGTCGTCCAGGTGCGCCCGCCGAGGATCGAAGACGCGTCTTCGAGGTCGCCGGGAATGCGGTCGAGCGCATTGGCAAGCAGCACGAACACGTAGGGGAACGTGTAGCATGAGATGACGAAGATCAGCCCTGCAAGCGAATAGATGTTGAAGAGATGCTCGTCGGGCGCTGCGCCGGTGATCGCCCGATAGGTCTTGTTAAGAAGACCGCTGTTGGGGGCGGCGAGGAGCTCCCAGGCAATGGCTCCAAGAAATGGCGGCGTGACGAAGGAAGCCGTAACCAGCGCGCGCACGGTGCGGCGCAGCGGCAAGTCCGTGCGCGCGACCAGCCAGCTCATGGGCGCCGCGACGGCACAGCATGTGATGCTCGAGCTGGTCGCAATTATAAGCGTGGTTATGAGCGGCTCGAGGAAGACCGGGTCGGTGATCAAGGTCTTGAAGTTGCCGAGCGTGAAGGCGCCGGAACGGTCCACCAGGCTGTAATAGAACAGCCACGACATCGGCAGGATGATCAGAAGGCACAGCAGCGCCGCGAACAGAATCAGAATCGGCCATGACAGATCGATGTTGGCCGGCCGCAACGCTCGCTGTGCGGGCAGTGCGATGGTCATGGCTGATCGGCGACTTGGCCTGCGCTGCGAGCCATCGATCACACCTTGAAAATCTGCGCGTAGTGGGACTTGATCTCCTCGCTCGCCTTCTCCACTCCGGCAGGATCGTCCTTCCACAGGTTGATTTCGCCGAGCTTGCGGGCGCCGGGCTTTTCCTGCACCTGCCGGTGCACCGAGTGCTGGCGGGCAAAATCGACCACGAGCTGCTGGGCCTCGCGTGAATGCAGCCAGTTCTGAAAGAGCCGCGCTGCATTCGGATTAGGGGCTGACTTGAACACGCCGCTTGGCCCGGTCACAAGCGGTGTGCCCTCGGCCGGATAGACGACCTCAACCGGGGCGCCGCTTTCCTTGAGCTGGATCAGGTTGTAGTCATTACCGTCAGCCATGACTGCGCGCTCGCCCAGCGCGAGCTTCTTCGGCGGATCGGTTGATGACTGCACCTGCATCACCTTCTGCCTGGCAAGCTTTTCCAGATAATCCCAGCCGAGCTCGCGCACGATCGCAAACGTCGCGGTCATGATGGTGCCGCTGTAGGCGGGATGTGCCTTGACCATCTTGCCCATCCATTTGGGATCGAGCAGGTCGGCAAAGCTTTTGGGCGCGTCCTCGCCGCGCACGAGATTGGTGTTGTAGCCGAGCGAGGACAGCCACACCCGGCTGGTGATCCACAAACCGTCCGGCTCGTAATATTGGGCGGGAAAATGCTGCGCGACTTCCTCCGGCAGGCACGGGGCGAGCCAACCGTTGCGTTTCCACACGATGAAATGGGCGGCATCGGCGCTGTTGACCACGTCGGCGGCGTGGATCCCGCTCTCCATCTCCTGGGCGATGCGCTGGAATACGCGCTCGGAGCCGGAACGTTCGACGCGCACGGCGATACCGGAGAACCTTGCCTCGAACGCTTTGCCTAATTTCTCCGCGACCGGAAGATCCATGGCCGAGTAGAAGACGATCCTGCCCTCCTTGCGCGCGGCATGGATCAGCTCAGGCGTAATCGCCGAGGCTTCGGGTGCGGCAGCTTGCGCAACATTTCCTGTGCCACGAACCATAAGTGCGGTTGCTGCCGCCGCGCTTGCCGCTTTGAGCGTGGCGCGCCGGGAAAGCTGATTTTTGCTCATTTCATTCCGGCCAACACGGATCTCACACCCCGAACAGCTTGCTGTAATGCGCCTTGATCTCGGCACTCATCTTCTCCACGCCTGCCGGATCATCTTTCATTTTCTTGATGTCGCGAAACGGCGTGCGGCCGGCTTTCTCCTTCACCAACGGATGCACGGAGCGCATAGCGCCGAAATCAGCGATCAGCTGCTGGCATTCAGGCGTGAAGCAGTAACACTGGAACAGGCGTGCCGCGTTCGGATTGGGCGCCCGCGCAAAGATCCCGTTGGGGCCAACGATGAGTGGGGTGCCTTCGGCCGGATAAATCACGTCGACCGGTCCTCCTGATTCCTTGATCTGGAGCAGATTGTACTCGCCACCATCGGCGCTGATGGCACGCTCCCCGAGGGCGAGCTTCTTCGGCGGGTCGGTTCCGGACTGGACCTGCATGACCTTCTGCCTCGCAAGCTTCTCGAAGAATTCCCAGCCGAGCTGCTGCACGATCTGAAAAGTCGTGGTCATGATGGTTCCGCTATACGCGGGATGAGCCTTGACAATCTTGCCCATCCATTTTGGATCGAGCAGATCACCGAAGCTTTTCGGTGCCTCCTCGACTTTGACCAGGTTTGTGTTGTACCCGATCGGTCCCAAGGTCACCCGAAAGCTTGCGAACATGCCATCGGCATCGCGGTGCTCCGGAGGATAATGCTTGGCCACATCTTCAGGGACGAAAGCCGCGAGCAGCCCATCGCGCTTCCAAGCAATGAAATGCGCTGCATCGGAGGAATTGACGATATCCACGTTGTTGATGCCGCTCGAATATTCCTGCCCGATACGCTGAAAAACGCGCTCCGCTCCGCTGCGTTCGACCTGTACCCGAATGTCCGAAAATTTGCTTTCGAAGGATTTTGCAATCTTTTCGGCCAGCGGGAGATCGATGGAACTGTAATAATTGACCTTGCCCTCCTTGCGCGCGGCATCGATTAGCGCAGGCGTAATCGCGATCGGTTCGGGCGCCGAGGCGCGTACAGGCGACACGACCAGGCCTGCTGCAATACCGGCCGATGTTTTCAGCACATCACGTCTGGTCTGCATATGTCACACCCCGAACAGCTTGCTGTAATGCGCCTTGATCTCGCCGCTCATCTTCTCCACGGCTGCCGGATCATCTTTCATTTTCTTGATCTCGCCGAACGGCCGGCGCCCGGGCTTTTCCTTGACTTGCGGATGCACTGACCGCAGCCCGGCAAAATCGATAATGAGCTGCTGCGCCGGCGGCGAGAAGCAGAAGCTCTGGAACAGGCGCCCCGCATTGGGATTGGGCGCGTTCTTGAACAGTCCGTTGGGGCCGACGATGAGCGGCGAGCCTTCGCTCGCGTAGACGATCTCCACCGGCGAGCCCTTCTCCTTCTCGATGAACATGTTGTACTCATTGCCGTCCGCCATGAGCGTGCGCTCGCCGAGCGCAAGCTTCTTCGGCGGGTCGGCCGACGATTGCACCTGCATGACCTTTTGCTTGGCGAGTTTCTCAAAGAACTCCCATCCGAGGTCGCGCGCCATCTGATAAGTGGCTGTCATGATGGTGCCGCTGTAGGCAGGATGCGCCTTGACGATCTTGCTCGTCCATTTCGGGTCAAGCAGGTCGGCGTAGCTCTTGGGAGCCTCCTCGGCTTTGACCATGGTGGTGTTGTAGCCCATGGTGCACACCCAGACCCGAAAGCTTGCGAACATGCCGTCGGGGTCCTTGTGCTCGTCCGGGTAATATTTGGCGACGTCTTCAGGCACGTAGGCAGCAAGCATGCCGTCGCGTTTCCAGGCGACGAAATGGGCGGCATCGGACGAATTGACGACATCGACGGCATGGATGCCGCTTGTATATTCCTGGCCGATCCGTTGAAAAATGCGCTCTGCACCCGAACGCTCGACCCGCGCGGCAATGCCGGGATATGTCGCCTCGAACGCTTTGGCGATGCGTTCTGCGACCGGAAGATCGATGGAAGTGTAAAATACGATTTTGCCTTCCTTCTTCGCCGCTTCGATCAGCTGCGGGGTGACCGCGCTCGCCGGCGGGGCGGATGAGGCGACCGACGCGAACAGGTTCGATGCCGCGAGAGCGCCCGATCCTTGCAGCCATTGCCGTCTGGAAAGCGTGGGCTTTTTCATTGTTGTTTCCTCCGCATGCAAGCTATTCGCCATTCGCCAATACCCGGCACCGATCCGGCGGCAGATAAAGCCACACCGGCGTGCCCTGCGGAATGTTCTCGGCCGCGGACGCGACCACGCGCAGCTGCGTGCCATCGGGGAGCGCGATCAGATAGTCGCGGCTTGGGCCAAGAAAAACCTGCCGGGCCACGGTTCCCGGCAGCACGTTTTCCGTGTTGGGCGGCTCCTTCATCCATATGCGGATCACGTGTTGGCGTACCGCGATTGCGCCGACACTGCCGGCGATCAGCTTGTCTCCGGTGCAGTGTAGCATCCCGCCGGCGCAGGCGAGATGCGACTCATCGACCGCGTTGCCCTTGAGAACATTGCTCGATCCAATGAACCGGGCGACAAACTCCGAGCGCGGCCGGTCATAGATTTCCTCGGGCGAGCCTGCCTGCTCGATCTTTCCCGCATTCATCACCGCGATCACGTCGGCGGTCGTCATCGCTTCCGACTGATCATGGGTGACATAGATCGTGGTGTAGCGGTACTCGTCATGCAGGCGGCGCACCTCAAAGCGCATTTCTTCGCGCAGATTTGCATCGAGGTTGGAGAGCGGCTCGTCCAGCAGAAGCGTTTCGGGCTCCACAATGAGCGCGCGTGCCAATGCGACCCGCTGCTGTTGCCCGCCCGACAACTCGCCGGGATAGCGCTGCGCCAGTTCGGCGAGATGCGTGGTGGCGAGGATGGCAGCGAGCTTGCGCGCAGTGGTTTCGCGATCGGCCTTGCGCAGCTTGAGCCCATAGGCGACGTTCTCGGCCACCGTCATGTGCGGCCATAGCGCATAGCTCTGAAAGATCATCGACATATTGCGGCGCTCGGGCGGCAGCGTCCGCGCCGGCGACGAGATGAGCCGATTGCCGACCCGGATCTCCCCAGCCGAAGGCTCGACGAAGCCCGCGATCAGGCGCAACGTCGTAGTCTTGCCGCAGCCCGAGGGACCGAGCAGGCATACCAGGCGGCCATGTTCGATGGCGAGCGAGATGTCATTGACGACCGCGAGCTCTCCATAGCGCTTGGTGAGACCGCGCAACTCGACCGACGCCAACGACTTCCTCCTGGCGTATCAGCTGCCGGTGAAGGCCGGTTTGCGCTTTTCCATGAAGGCTGTGCGCCCTTCGATGAAATCGGCGCTGGTGAAGCATTGCTCGACCATTTCGGTGCAGCGCGCGAGATTGCGCTGCGATTCGTCCTTCATCACTTCGCCCACGATGTATTTGACCGCCTTCACCGTCAGCGGCGCGTTTGCCGCGATGGTTTCGGCATAGTTCTTGACGTAGCTCTCGAGCTCTACGTCGGGCACGACACGATTGACAAGACCCATCAGCCGCGCCTCCTCGGTGTTGAACTGGCGCGCGGTGAAGAAAATTTCCCGCGCGAAAGCCGGCCCGACGACGTTGATGAGACGGCGCAAGCCGGCATAGGAGTAGCCCAGCCCGAGCTTTGCGGCCGGCACCGCGAAACGGGAGTTCTCCGAGCAAACGCGCAGATCGCAGCACACCGCGAGCCCCAGCCCGCCACCGATGCAATAGCCGCGGATCATTGCAATGGTAGGCTTGGGAAAATCCTGGATGCCGCAATAGGCCTTCTCGACCGTCGCATTATAATGCCGGGTGGCTTCAATGCTGGCGCGCTCGCTTTCGAATTTCGAAATGTCGGCGCCGGAAACGAAGGCCTTGCCGCCGGCCCCGGTCAGCACGACCACGCGCACCTCGTCGTCGTTCGCGTAGTCCTCCAGGATGTGGCTTGTTGCTGCCCACATGTCGAGCGACACGGCGTTGTGCCGTTCCGGGTTGTTGAAGATCACGTATCCGGCCCGGCCATCCTTGCGGGCGAGCATTTTTTCGGTCTTGGTCACATCATCCATTTGCGTTCCTCCACGGCCGCTGGGGGCTCGTTCATATGGCATTGGCCTTTCGCAGGGCCGAGATTTCCTTCGCGCTCAATCCGAACTCTTTGAGCACCACGTCGGTATGCTCGCCCAAGCCGGGCGGGGGCGCAACGAACCGGCTCGGCGTGCGCGACAGCCTCATCGGTTGGCGCGCCATGCGCAACGGCTTGCTCTTGGTCTTCACCGGCTGCGCCATTGCGAGATGCAGCACCTGCGGGTCGGCGTAAACCTGGTCGATGGAGTTAATCGACCCGCAGGGGACGCCCGCCTTGTTGAGGAGATCGATCCATTCCGCGCTCGTGCGCTTGACCGTGTAACGCTCGATATCGGCATTGAGTGCGTCGCGATGTTTCGACCGTTCGGCGGCTGTTTGATATTCCGGCCGTTTCCCAAGCTCCTCGGCTCCCGCCGCCTTGAGGAAACGCGCCCAGATTTTCGATCCCGCCGAGGCGATATTAATGAACCCATCCGCGGTCTTGAACACGCCGGTTGGAATGCTGGTGGGATGATTGTTGCCGGCCTGCTTGGGGACTTCGCCCCCGATCAGCCAGCGCGCGCCCTGAAAGTCCAGCATGAATATTTGCGCTTCCAAGAGCGACGTCGTCACATGCTGGCCCTTCTTCGATTTCTCCCGTTCCAGCAATGCGACCAGAATGCCCAGTGCGCAGAACAGCCCGGCACACAGATCCGCAATGGGAATGCCGACACGAACCGGTCCTTGTCCGGGTAGACCGGTGATTGACATCAGGCCGCCCATGCCTTGCGCGATCTGATCGAAGCCCGGCCGATTGGCATACGGGCCCGTCTGCCCGAACCCGGAAATGCTCGCGTAGATCAATTTCGGATTGATTCTCGCGATCTGCTTGTAATCGATCCCAAGCCTGCGCTTAACGTCGGGCCGAAAATTCTCCACCACCACATCGGCCTTCTTCACCATGCGTTTGAATGCGGCCAAAGCCTCCGGTGCCTTGAGATTGAGCGTGATGCTGCGCTTGTTGCGATGCAGGTTTTGAAAGTCGGATGATTCCCGCGGGCCGCCAAGCGGGTCGCCGGCATGCGGGTCGGGCGGCAATTCAATCTTGATGACGTTGGCACCCCAGTCGGCGAGCTGCCGTACACATGTGGGGCCTGCCCGCACGCGCGTGAGATCAAGGACGGTAAAACGTTCGAGCGCACGCGAGGCGTGGGGAAATGGCATTGTATCGGCACCTGTTCCCCCAATTTCTCGCAGGGGCGCGAGCAGATCACAAGCCCGACATTCCCTGATCCCGCTTGGCTTGTCCACCGCGGAGCCGTTTGAGCCGGGGGAACAATGTCGCTAATACGTATGCACCGGGCCGGGGGCGCCCGACAACCTGACAGGACGCCCGCAATGGTATTGCCCAAACTCACGCGCAGCCGGCTTTTTCTGGCGCTGCTGCTTGCCACCGTAACAGCAGTTGCAAGCGCGCAGGAACGCCCGCGCCGGCAGAACGCCGCCCAGAGCGAGCAGCAGCGCCCTGAGCAACAGCGCCCGAGTGATGCGCGCGAGAGCGTGCTGCGCCTGTTGCCGGCGGATGCTGTCACCGAGCACACGGTGGATATTGCCGGTGGCCGGCTTGCCTATACTGCAACCGCGGGCACGCTTTCACTCTTTGATCAGTCGGGCGAGCGCTCAGCCGCCATTTACTACACTTCTTATATAGCCAAAGGCGCCGACGGCACGAACCGGCCCATCACATTTGCGTTCAACGGCGGCCCCGGCGCGGCGTCGGCCTATCTCACCGTTGGCCTGGTTGGACCGCGGATTGCCGAGTTCGTCGCCAACGATCCGTCAACCGCTCGCCTTGAGAACAATCCGCAGACCTGGCTCGCCTTCACCGACCTGGTGATGATCGATCCCGTTGGCACCGGCTGGAGCAGGCCGGCCAAAGCGGACGGCGGCGGTGCCTTTTACGGGGTGCGCGCAGATGCCCAATCGCTGGCCAAAGCGATCGCGCTCTATGTTGCAAAGAACGGGCGCGGCAATTCACCCAAATACCTCCTTGGCGAGAGCTATGGCGGCTTCCGCGCCGCGAACGTGGCGCAGGTGCTTCGGCATGATCAGGGGATTCTGGTCTCGGGAATCGTGATGCTATCACCCTTGATCGAGGGCGGGCTGACTTTTGGCAGCAGCCGCTCTGCCCTGGGCGCTGCGCTGCAACTGCCGTCGCTGGCAGCCGCCGAGCTCGAGCGCAAGGGCGCCTTCAGCAAGGACGCGCTTGCGCAGGCCGAACGGTTTGCGCTGACAGAGTATCTGACCACGCTCGCAGGCCCGCGCCAGAACGGCGATACTGCCCGCAACTTCTACAAGCGGGTGGCCCAGATCACAGGGCTGGACGAAGAGACGGTGACAAGATCGCGCGGTTTCATTCGAGACGCTTACGTCAAGCACCTGCGCTCCGCCGAGGGCAAGATCGTCAGCCGATACGATGCCACGTTCGCCGTCGCCGACCCCTATCCGGATCAGGAGAATGCGCGCGGACCCGATCCGTTGCTGGACGGGCTCACCCGCGCCTATGGCGGGCTCTATTCCAGCTATGCCCGCGACGAGCTCGGCTTCAAGACAGAGATGACGTACATCCTGTTGGCTTCGGACGTGTCGGGCAAATGGGACTGGGGCGAACGGTCGGGACGCGGCTCAGCGAGCGTTACGGATGATCTGCGCGAGCTGCTTGCGCTGGTTCCGTCTTTCCGGCTGCTCATTGCCCATGGCTATTCCGATATGGTGACCCCATACGGGGTGAGCCGCTACGTTCTTGACCACTTGCCGCCGATCGGGGACCCCGCGCGGACCCAGCTTGCGCTCTACCGCGGCGGGCACATGTTCTACATCGATCCGCAGTCCCGCAAAGCGTTCAGTGCGGACGCCAAGGCCTTCTACCAAAGCCCGCAGTGAACGCGCCTGCTTACACGGCCGGCGCAGCGATGCGGCGCGAGCAGTTCATTGCCGTCCGCAAGGACGATCTGCTGGCTGCGCTTGTCGGGCATGGAGCGCTTGCGAGCGAAGCAGAGCGAGAGGAATTCCGGCAGATCTGCCGAAGCCTTGCCGCCATCTATCACTACGACTATTTCGATGCGCTCGAGCGTCTGCGGCACGACTATTTCTATTTCAACCCCGAGCTCGACCCGCACGCGCGCTTCGATCATGCCGCGCTCGAGGCAGCTTATGCCGATCTCGTCGCGTCTTTTGGAAGCGTGCTCAAGCACGCCAATTTCGTGGAACTGTCACATGACGAGGTCGCAGCGGCGCACCGGCAGCGCAAGGCCATGCGCGTCAAGGTCGCAGCCGCGATCGAGGACTTTCGCGATGTCCGCTTCTTTCATCGCGGACATCATCCTGAGACCGTCGAAATACCCAAGTGGCTGGGTCTGCGAAAGGAAACGCATGAGGTCTTGGTCTACGACGACGTCATTGTTTTCGCTGCCACGAAGCCGGAAAGCGAAATTGCTGCGCGCGAGCGCAAACTCCTGGCGCGGCGCAAGATCCGGCCCGGCTCCGTTTTGATCAAATATTTCCGCAATGTCGCCAACACCGATCTCAACGCCTTGTTCCCGAACGTGCGGGTGGTGATGAGCATCTTTGACACGCTTACCCTCGGAGTCCCGGCGATCGCGGGCGCCATCCCGATCCTGCTCAACCTTGCGTCCACCATTACGGTGCTGTTTCTGGTGATCGGGTTCTATCTCGGTGTTGTCGCGGCAGTGGAGCATGACGAGCTCAAGCGGGCGTTTGCGGCCATGAGCGGGCTTGCCGCGCTCATCGCATTCATCATGCGACAGTGGCTGCGTTA
>CATPCO010000193.1 GCA_955652925.1 uncultured Xanthobacteraceae bacterium
AGACAAAGTTGGGCGCGGCTCCGCACGCTGCTCGCCAAAATCCCCGCCGACAGCGAACCGATGCCGCTCGAGGCTCCGCACAAGAGCCTGCTCGTCGAAAACGCAAGCGTCATTCCACCGGGCGAGCATAAGGCGGTGGTGCGCGACCTCTCGCTCAAGCTTGCGCGCGGCAATGCGCTCGGCGTCATCGGCCCGAGCGCCTCGGGCAAATCATCCTTCGCCCGCATGCTGGTGGGATATTGGGCCCTGGCGCAGGGCAAGGTCTGCCTCGACGGCGCCTCGCTCGACCAGTGGGCGCCGGATACGCTCGGTCGCTATATCGGCTACCTGCCCCAGCATCTGGAACTCCTCAACGGCACTGTGGCGCAGAACATCAGCCGCTTCGAGCCCAATGCCGACCCGAAAGCGATTCGCGCCGCCGCCGCTGCTGCCGGCGTCCACGACATGATCGTCTCGCTCGAGAACGGCTATGACACCCTTGTCGGGGAGGGCGGCACCGCCCTCTCGGCGGGCCAGGCCCAGCGCATCGCGCTTGCGCGCGCGCTCTATCGCGATCCCTTCCTCGTCGTGCTCGACGAGCCCAACTCCAATCTCGATGCCGAGGGCGATGCGGCTTTGACGCAGGCTATTCTCGGCATCCGCGCTCGGGGCGGGATTGCGGTCGTGATCGCACATCGGCCGAGCGCGATCGCCGGGGTCGACCTCGTTCTTGCCATGAAGGAAGGGCGCGGCGTCGCCTTCGGTCCGAAGGACGAGGTGCTCGCCAAGGTGCTCCATCGCGAGCCGCCGCCGCGGCCGCTCAAGGTCGTCCCCGAAACCGGGAGCGCATAGTGCAGTGGGAAGCATGAGACCAACATCCACAACCCCGACGCGGCGTTCCATTCGCCGCAATATTCTCGCCGGCCTTACAGTGGTGGCCATTCTCGCCTTCGGCGTCGGAGGCTGGGCGAGCACCACTTCGCTCTCCGGCGCGCTGATCGCGTCCGGATCGATCGTGGTCGATTCCAGCGTCAAGAAAGTGCAGCACCCCACGGGCGGCGTGGTGGGGGAGTTGCGCGTGCGCGAGGGCGACCGGGTCAAGGCCGGCGATATCGTCGCTCGCCTCGACCAGACGGTGACGCGCGCAAACCTCGCAATCATTACCAAAGGACTCGACGAACTCTTTGCGCGCAAGGCGCGCCTCGCGGCCGAACGGGATGGCGACCAGAGCATCGACTTTCCCGATCTGCTCACCAGCCGTGCCGATGACCTCGAGGTCGCGCGCATCATGGAAGGCGAGCGCAGGCTTTTCGAATTGCGCCGCTCCTCGCGGGCGGGGCAGAAGGCGCAACTGCGCGAGCAGGCCGGCCAGCTCAAGGAAGAGATCGTGGGCATGACCGCCCAGCAAACGGCCAAGCGCAAGGAGATCGAGTTCATCACCCGCGAGCTCAATGGCGTGCGTGATCTCTACAAGCAGAACCTGGTTCAACTCACCCGGCTGACGCAATTGGAGCGCGAGGCAACGCGCGTTGATGGCGAGCTCGCGCAACTCATCGCCGCGGTGGCGCAGACCAAGGGCAAAATCGCCGAGAACGAGCTCAAGATCATTCAGATCGACCAGGATCTCAGCAGCGAAGTTGCGAAGGAAATGCGCGAGATCGACGGCAAGATCGGCGAGTTCGTCGAGCGTAAGATCGCCGCCGAAGACCAACTTCAGCGCGTGGACATCCGCGCGCCGCAGGACGGTACCGTGTTCCAGCTCACGGTGCACACCGTCGGCGGAGTGATCTCTCCCGGCGAGGCCATCATGCTCATCGTTCCGGACGCGGATAGCCTCACCGTCGAGGCCAAGGTCGATCCGAAGGACATCGAGCAGGTCCAGCTCAAGCAGAAGGCGGTGCTGCGCTTTCCTGCCTTCAACGCCGCGACCACGCCTGAGATGAATGGCGAGGTCTCGCGCATCTCCGCCGACATCAGCTCGGATCAGCGCACCGGCCAGAGCTATTACATCATCCGCATTTCCATCCCGCCCGATCAGCTCAGCCGCCTCGGCGACGCAAAGCTCGTTCCCGGCATGCCGGTCGAATGCTTCATCCAGACCGGAGAGCGCACAGTCATCTCCTATCTGCTCAAGCCCCTACGCGATCAGCTGATGCGCACCTTCCGCGAAAGGGGATGAACCGTCCAGCATGAAAAATGCGGCGCTGAGATTAGCGCGGGCGCTTGCGTCGCGGCGGACCTTCGGGCTCGTTCTTCTGGCGGCCCTTGTCCTGCTGCGCATCGGGGATCCGTATTGGCTGCAGGAGCTGAGGCTGCGCAGCTTCGACCTTTATCAGAAAATCAGTCCGCGAGCCTATTCCGAAAGTTCGGTCGTCATCGTCGATATCGACGAGGACAGTCTGAGCACGTACGGGCAATGGCCCTGGCCGCGAACCCTGCTCGCCGATCTCCTCACCCGGCTTTACGAATGGCAGGTGGCCGCGATCGGCTTCGACGTGGTGTTTGCCGAACGCGACCGCACCTCTCCCGACGAGGCGGTAAAAAATTTCCGCAACCTGGACGAGGGAACACGCGAGATCCTGTTGCACCTGCCCAACAACGACGAGATCTTTGCCAAGGCGATCGCTGAGGGACGGGTGGTGCTTGGCCAGTCCGGCGCCGCCATGAAGACGCCCGCGGAGGGCACATTTCCGGAGACCGGGATCGCCACGATGGGCCCGGACCCGAGTCGCTATCTCATCGGGTTTCCTCACTTGCTGCGCAATATTCCCGTGCTGGAGCAGGCGGCCGCGGGGCGCGGCCTCTTCAGCATTCTGCCGGAACAGGACGGCATCGTGCGCCGCGTGCCGATTGTGATGAAGGCCGACGACAAGATCGTGCCAGCGCTCACGCTCGACCTGCTGCGGGTCGCCACCGGCTCGAGTGCGATTTTGGTCCGCACCGACGAAGCAGGGGTGAGCACGGTCGCGGTGCCCGGGCTTGAGTTGCCGACGGATCGTAATGGCCGCATCTGGGTGCACTACGCCCGCCACGACAAGGCTCGTTACGTCTCTGCCAAGGACATCCTGGAAGGCAAGGCCGCGCCGGAGCGGTTTGCCGGCAAGCTCGCCCTCGTCGGGCCCTCCGCCATCGGCCTCCTCGACGTGAAAACAACGCCCGTGTCGGCCGCCATGCCTGGTGTGGAGGTGCACGCGCAGCTCCTCGAGGCCGCCTTGACCGACTCTCTGCTCGGCGCCCCCGGCTACGCGATCGGGGTCGAGATGACCGCGGCGCTCGTCGGCGGCGTAGCCCTCTCGCTGCTTGCGCCCATCGCGACTGCGCTCACGCTCTTTGCCACCGCGGTGCTGATGGCGGGCGCCGTGATCGCGGGCTCCTGGGTCGCCTACAGCCAGCACCAGATGCTGTTCGACGCCACCTTCCCTGTGCTTGCGCTCCTTTCCGTCTACATAAGCGTGGTCGTGATCGGATACTTTCGCGAACAACTCGACCGCCGACGCATTCGATTGGCGTTTGGCCAGTATTTGTCGCCAACCTTGGTCGAGCGGCTTGCCAAATCGTCGAAGGAGCTGGTCCTCGGCGGCGAGGATCGAAACATGACGGTCCTGTTCAGCGACGTGCGTGGCTTTACGGCCATTTCCGAGAGCTACAAGGATAATCCCCAGGGGCTCACGGCATTGATGAACCATTTCCTCACCCCGGTGACCAATGCCATCATCGCGCGCAATGGAACCATTGACAAATACATGGGGGACGCGGTCATGGCGTTTTGGAACGCCCCGCTCGATGATGCGGCGCAGGAGAGCGATGCGTGTCATGCCGCGCTCGATATGCTGGAGCGAGTGGATGGGCTCAACCAGGAGCGCGAGCGCGAAGCATCCGCGGCGAATGTCCCCTTCATACCAATCTTCATGGGAATCGGTATCAACAGCGGACGCTGCACGGTCGGCAACATGGGATCAGATTTGCGCTTCCAGTACACCGTTATGGGAGACACCGTGAACGTGGCTTCCCGCCTGGAAGGACAAACCAGGACCTATGACCTGTCCACCATCATCGGCTCAAGAACGGCCGCTGCCGTTGCAGATGAATTCGCTTTGCTGGAGATCGATAGCGTTCGCGTGAAGGGAAAGGCCGAACCGGAGGTCATCTACACCATCCTCGGGCGCGCGGACTTGAAGGAGAACGCTGCGTTCATGGCGCTGCGGCAAGCGTGGGAGAACTTGCGCCTGTGCTACCGCAAGCAGGATTGGGCCGGCGCGCGGAAAATGCTGGACGCATGCCGTTCCTGCTCCGACGGATTGCACGTGGCGGGCTTGCTTGATGCCTACGCGACGCGGATCGACCAGCTCGAGCAGAACCCGCCCGAGCCCGACTGGGACGGCGTGTACACCGCGGAAAGCAAATGATTCGGGTGTGACTCGCCAACCCGCCACACGTGGCGTGCTCCCCTCCACAGCCGAAATCGCTTCTTCCAAGCTTCCGGCTTATGCATCTCGTGGCGGCGTGCAGAGCCTCACGATGCACCCTGCAGGCGCAGTTGGCGCTCCTGCGCCAGCTTGTCTTCGAGATGCCTGAGATCGTGCAGCAGCCGTTCGCCGACAAGTCGGAGGAAATAAAAGCCGAACTCCGGGTTCTCGAAATAGAGTTCCCGCCTTCTCGGACCGGCGTCAATCAATGCCATCTCGCGCCGTTGTGCCATCGCGGTTCCCTGGCTGCTGCTATGCCGTCTTGCCGCTGCTCAGTGGGGCACGGTCTCCCGCTTGCGCCACAGCCGCGTCACCCATCTGATGGGCACCGACAGCGCGAGGGGTCGATGTCCTAAGCGATGACTTGGTTGCGCTGGATATGTGTGGCGGCACTGTCAGGGTCTATCCCGGCTATCCATGGATCTGTCTGCGACCAGAATCGCTTGATTGGCTCGGGGCCGAGATCGACGCGGGTCGACT
>CATPCO010000194.1 GCA_955652925.1 uncultured Xanthobacteraceae bacterium
AAGTAACCCCTTGACATCGCTCACGAATTACCGTTGCGCGTACGCGGCTTTGGTGATCAAATTTTTGATCAGGCGCTGCAGCTGGTGCGCTTCTTACCATCTTTTGCACCCCAAAGCCGATTGTCGACGCTCATCTGCCAGATTTTGGGTCTCTCTCGGCCTTGTCCAGGACTTGAAGAAATAGCGGCGACATTCCCACACTATGCGTGCCGTTCGCTCGGAACTCTTGCAAGTGGCACGAGTAACAAATTGCGCAGCGCGGGCGCGTGTGCATTTTGTAACCTTCGTAAAGAGGTGGAGGCCAACAAAACTCAGGCTTTCCCGAGTTCTGTGCTTTACCGCGCACTCGACAGCGGGTCGGCGATGCTCTCGAGCGAACGCATCTCCGCATCGATGCCGAATTTGAGCTCGGCGACTGCCGCTAGCAGCATCAGGCCGGCCGCAAAAGCGTAACCCGCCGACAGCGCCCAGGGCGAGCCTGCCTGGACCAGATATCCGAACAGCAGCGGCGCGGCCGTGCCGCCGATTGCCGTACCCAAGGCATAGAAGGTCGCTATCGCGAGCGCGCGAGTCTCCAGGGGAAAGATCTCGCTTGCGGTCAGATAGGCGGAGCTTGCCGCGGCCGAGGCGAAAAAGAAAATCAGCATCCAGGCCAGCGTCTGCGTCCATGCCGTGAATGCGTTGAGACCGAAGGCCAGCGCAGTTGCGAGCAGAAGCACGCCGCCAATCGCATAGGTCGCCGTGATCATGATACGCCGGCCGATGGTGTCGAAGAAGTGCGCCAGCAGCAGCGGGCCCAGGAAATTGCTCGCCGCGAGCGTCACCAGATGAAGGCCAGTGCCCTCGCCGGGAACGCCTTGGAAGCGCACCAGCACCAGGGCGTAGGAGAAGAACACCGCATTGAACAAAAACGCCTGCGCGATCATCAGCGCGAGCGCAAGCATGCTGCGGCTGCGATACTTGCCCAGCATGGCGTGCACGATCAGGTCAAACCCGAAACTCCTGCGCGGATGCACTTCCAGGCAGCCCTGGGGCGGCTCGAGCTCCCGCCCCGTATCCGCGCGCACCCGCTGCTCGATATCGGCGATGGTCGCATCGGCCTGCCGGCCCCAACCATGGGTGACGAGCCAGCGCGGGCTCTCGGGCACATGGCGGCGCATCAGCAGGATCCCGAGGCACAGGATGCCGCCGACGGCAAATGCGAGGCGCCATCCGACATTGGGCGCAAACACATTGGGGTCGAGGAAGATCAGGGAGGCGCCGGAACCTGCGACCGCGCCCAGCCAGAAGCTGCCGTTGACCACGATATCGATGCGCCCGCGATAACGTGCGGGCATGAGCTCGTCGATCGCGGAGTTGATGGCGGCATATTCCCCGCCGATGCCAAACCCGGTGATCGCGCGGAAGGCGGCAAAGCTCCAGAAGCTCCAGGATGTCGCCGTGAGCAGCACCCCCACGAGATAGACCACGAGCGTGACGTAGAACACCAGCCGGCGGCCGAAGCGGTCGGTCAGCCAGCCGAATACCATCGCGCCGACGACCGCGCCGGTCACATAGGCGGACCCCGCACCCCCGATCTCTCCGGCCGAGAGCCCGAGCGTCAGGGGATTCTGTAGGACCGGCCCGATTGCCCCGACGATCGTGACCTCGAGCCCATCAAGGATCCAGGTGATCCCGAGGGCAACGACGACGAGAAGATGGAAGCGGCTCCAGGGCAGGCGATCGAGGCGCGCCGGAATATCGGTAATGATCGGTGCCTGCTCGTTGTGGAATCTCTCCCGGCTAGCAAGGCGAAGGAGATCTTGAGCGGCTGACGACATCCGGACCCGGCACGCATAGACTTGCGTAAACCCTCAGCCGCGCCGACGGTTCCTGCGGGAGCTTCGCTTTCCGGCTGGTCGGCGAAGGTAGACGAATCCGCGGCGTTCCATGATCCCAGGGGGACCAGACGAAACGCCCGATGGGCGACACGCGGCAATCTTGACCTGTGGATCGCCGGTTTTCGGAGGCTGGTTTTGAGTCAATGAAAATGGGGGCTTTTTTGCTGCTTGGACGCACAAAACGGCCTGACCTTCACCGGACAGCCCGCCCGCGTTTTTCGCGGCTTTCCGCTGGCACCTTGGCCCGCAGAATTTGGTTGCCTCGATACCCGCCGGCCGTTGTGCCAATTCGCGATCGGGTGGCCGCATTCCAGACAAGCACGCTTGACCGCACGGAAGGGATCGCTGGCAAGCTCGGCATCAGGTTCCTGCTTGTCCCGGAAAATGTGCGCAATCGGTGGAGCAGCAGCGCAAACCACGGAGCCGAATTGCCCGCCACAGCCGCAACAGTCGACCAATCGATCGGCAAGCCGTAGCTCGGTGCCTTCGGGGCTGCCAAGTCGGCGCACCGGTATTGAGGGCATCGCGACATCGCGTCGCCGACGTCGCGTCCGGCCTCGGAACGTTGAGGCTGGGAAGACCGTTGCTTGTCATCTTCTCGGGGCGAGAGCCGCCGTGCTGTGTGCGACATGGACCTGCGGGCATGGGCGTTCGACGAAATGTGTTGTTCCGCTTTCTGCTTCTCTATGGCACCCTCTACGGCAGCTTCGGCCTCTCGTCGCCCTTTCTGCCGGCGTTCCTGGCGGCGCGCGGCGTAGGGCCGGAAGCGCTCGGACTTCTGCTTGGTGCCGGGACGGCGGTGACTGCTTTCTGCGCCGCTCGCAGGCCGTTTTGCCGATGTTTTCGGGGCGTTTCGGTTAGAGCTCGTCCTGTTTGCAATTTCAGCAGCCTTGGTATCGCTGCTCTATTTACCGGCGCACTCGTTCTGGATGCTGGCTTTGGTGAACCTTACCCAGGCTGCCATGCTGGCGCCGCTCGTTCCCCTGTCGGATGCACTCGCGCTATCCTGGTCTCGCTCGACCACACGCAACGACTCTGGAGCCTTCGAATATGGCTGGGTGCGAGGCACAGGCTCCGCTGCTTTCATTGCCGGGCTGCTCGTTGCTGGACAAGCGGTAGGCGCTCTCGGGCTGGCTTCAGTTATTTGGTTCACTGCCCCATGTCTTCTTGGAGCAGCATTATCGGCGCGATTTGCGCCTGAACTGGCACAGGGCAAGAATGCAACCAGTCAGAAGCGCAAGGTCCTCGAGCGAGATTGGCTCGGCCTCTTGCGCCAACCTGCATTTGTACGCGTGGTGCTCGCGGCCGCGCTCGTTCTCGGCAGCCACGCCATGAATGATGCGTTCGCAATGATCCGCTGGCGTGACGCCGGTATCTCGCCCGCTGCTTCGAGCGTGCTTTGGTCGGAATCGGTTGCGGCGGAGGTGTTAGTGTTTCTCCTCCTTGGGCCCTGGCTGCTGGGAGCGTTGGGACGAACCGGTGCACTGGGCTTAGCCGCCGCCGCAGCGGTGGTGCGCTGGGGGGTATTGGCTCAAACTGCCAACGTGACTGCACTCGCCGCGACGGAGCCGCTGCACGGGCTCACCTTTGCGCTGTTTCACCTCGCATGCATGCGCATCATTGCTGATACCGTTCCGCCTGATCTCGCGGGAACCGCGCAGGCGCTCTATGGGACCGTCGGAATCGGCGGGGCGACCGCGCTGTTGACCATGGTTTCCGGCTGGCTTTTCGCACGCTTTGGACCTGCCGGGTTCTGGGGAATGGCCTTTCTGTGCTGCGCGGCGCTCCCCGTCATCTGGCGCGATCAGCTTGGTTTCCCGCCCAGCGAGATTCGATTACAAAGTTCCGGCCTTCAATGTAGCCGGTTTCGTTCAAGCCGCGACGGAGGCCGGACAGTCGGGAGGTCAGGTCGAACTCCAGCGATCCATAGTTTAAGTACCCGACCACCGGCATAGCCGGTTGCTGCGCGCGCGCCGCGAGCGGCAACGCGACCGCGCCGCCAAGCGCGACGATCAATTCCCGCCGTCGGATGTGGATTGCCATGTGATCACTCCGTTGGGCTGTTGCCGCTGCAGTGAAGCGACACCTGAGATGGCAAGCCGATGAC
>CATPCO010000195.1 GCA_955652925.1 uncultured Xanthobacteraceae bacterium
CGGCGGCGGTGGATGAAGTTGCGCGCAACGAAGGCTTCTTGCTGTGCCCGGAAGGGGCGGCAACCTATGCCGCGTTGCAAGCCGCACTTGCCGACGGCCGCATTCGCCGCGACGAGCAGGTCGTGCTGTTCAATTGCGCGACCGGATTGAAATATCCGCTGCCGCCTGTGCAACGCAGGCTCGATCGATTCAAGCCTATCAATTTTGAGGCGCTGTAACTGCTCAGCCGGACTCAAAGGTCGAACTTTCGATAAAAATCTCGTTTGCCTGCTGCCCAGCCGTATAAACATCGTCTATCTATTCAAGCACGCTTGGGCTAGCATACTGACATCGGCGATAGGCAGCCCCAGGCATCGCCGGCTGGGAGAACGTCCAGTCCGCTCCCGCCTGTCCGCACAATGGCCCTTGCATATCGAATCATTGGCAAGGCCACCTTCAGTTCAGACACCTCTTGCCGCACCAGGACCGTAGGACCGTTTGCCGTAACTCGCCGGCGACGGACGCAACACATGGAGAAAGATTCATGCTGGGGTTTGATCGCTGGCACCTGCTCACAGGATTGGCCGCGATCCTCTGTATGGTGGGTATCGTTTCGCTCGCATTGATCTATTTCTTTCCCGCACCGCTGTCGACGATTTCAATGGCCGTAGGTTTCAAAGGCGGTTCCTACGGGTTTATAGCCGAACACTATAAGGAAATACTTGCACGCCACCACGTGAAGTTAGAGCTTCGCAACACTGCTGGTGGTGTAGAGCATTTCGAGCTGTTGCAGGACCAGAAGTCGGGCGTTTCCGCTGCCATGGTGCAGGGGGGGTTCTCGGACAGCGAGCATTCGCCCGGGTTGTTATCGTTAGGACGCATCAACTATCAAATCTTTTGTGTCTTTTACGGCGCGACTGAAGTGCTAAACGACCTGACGGAACTCAAGGGAAAACGCATCGCCGTGGGGCCGGTGGGTACTGCCGCCCGAGTCGTCGCCGAAAAGGTGCTTCGAATAAGCGGCATCTCTTCCGAAAACTCGGCGTTGTTACCTTTTACAGGTCAGGCCGCCGCCAATGCGCTCAATGACGGCAAAATCGACGCTACGATTCTCGGTCTCTCCTCGGATGCGCCAATCCTGCAAACCTTGCTGCGAGATTCTCGTGTTCGGCTTATGAGTGTCACAGACGCGGAGGCCCTCACTCGATTTTTTCCGTTTCTTGTGCGATTGATATTGCCGCGGGGAGCGATTGATTATGAGAAGAAAATTCCAGCCAGTGATATTGTCCTGTTCGCGACCACCAACGCCGTACTCGTGCGCAATGATCTTCATCCCGCACTTATTAGTCTCTTGGCACAGGCATTAGTAGAAACACACAATACACCAGGACTTTTTCAACGAACCGACGAGTTCCCCCTGCTGGCCGATCCAGAATTTTCCATTGCTCCAGCGGCTCTCGATTTCTATAAAAACGGCCCTTCGTTTCTAAACAAGTACTTGCCCTTCTGGGTGGTCCCCCACGTTCTAAGATTACTCGCCGCGTTGTTAGCAGGCGGAGCAATCGTTTATCCGTTATTTAGTTTTGCGCCCAAGCTGTACCGGTGGTTTTTGCAAGACCGCATGCGCAAGCTATACCGCCGCCTTCGAATCGTTGAGGATGCATCGCAAACGCCACTTACAGCTCCGCAGGTGGTAACGCTCCAAACCGAATTGGAAAACATCGATCGCGCAGCGAGAATCCTTCCACAACGACACTCGGATTTGTTTTTTATCCTGGAACACCACATTACTCTCACGCGTACGCAACTCGCCTCGCGTCTCGTTGAGGTGCGGCGCCAAATAACCAAAGTTGTCTAGAGCGGGAACTCATAGACGTGCCATTGGACGGTGCGACCGCAGGAGGACAGCGCCCATGCGAGCCAGCATAGACCGGACACTCACCACCCATGCCGGCAGTCTGTCCCGACCGGCAGATCTTGTCGCGTTAGGCCGTGCTCGCGCAGCCGGCGAAAGCAAGGACGATGGTACCTATGCCAGGTGTCTCGCGGCCTGCGTCTCGGGCGTGGTGCGCAAGCAGCGCGATCTGGGCATCGACATTCCCGATGACGGCGAGTTCGGCAAGCCTGTGGCGGGCGCCTATGATTACGGGGCGTGGTGGAATTACGCCTTTGCGCGAATGTCGGGATTTGCTCCGCGAACGGCCGGCGCGCACGATGAATCCAAGCATAAGAAGTCAAGCGTCGCCGATGTGGCGCTGACCTCCTTTGCCAATCGCCGCGACTGGCAAAAATTCAACGAATTCTATGCGGATCCGGAATCGACCGGCAGCCTCATGGGCAGCGCGGCGCGGCGGCCGGTGGGCCGGCCCGCCTGCACCGCGCCGATCAAGTATACCGGCCAGACTGCGCTGGCGGCCGACATTAGCAATCTCAAAAACTCCATGGCGGCCGCAGGCGTGGAGGAAGCGTTCATGTGCTCGATCGGTCCCGGCAGCTTCGCCCGCGGCGAGGACTACTATTACAAGACAGAAGAAGAATTCCTGTTCGCTGCAGCCGAGGCCATGCGCGAGGAATACAAGGCGATCGTCGAAGCCGGGATCGTGTTGCAGATCGACGATCCGAGCCTGCCGGACAACTGGGACATGATCAATCCCGAGCCGCCGCTTGCGGAGTTCAAGAAATTCGAGCAGGTGCGCATCGAGGCGCTCAATCACGCGCTGCGCGGGCTGCCCCAGGACCGCATCCGTTATCATATCTGCTGGGGCAGCTGGCACGGTCCGCATACGACAGATATTCCGTTGACCGACATTGTCGACCTTGTCCTGAGCGTGAATGCGGGCGCTTATTCGGTCGAAGCGGGCAACGTGCGTCACGAGCATGAGTGGCGGGTGTGGCAGGACGTGAAGCTGCCCGCGGGCAAACTGCTCATTCCCGGCGTCGTGGGTCACGCCACCAATATTGTCGAGCATCCGCAGGTGGTGGCCGACCGCATCGTGCGTTACGCCCACGTGGTCGGGCGCGAGAACGTCATTGCCGGCACCGATTGCGGCCTCGGCGGCCGCATCCATCCGCAAATCGCCTGGGCAAAGCTTGCGGCGCTGTCCGAGGGCGCAAGCCTCGCGAGCAGGGAGCTTTGGCGGTGATCCGGGGCCCGGCCTCGACATTACAGCTTCTCAACAAGACCGATTGAACTGACCACTTAGAGTTGAAGCAACGCCTTGAGCTTTGCCCGAACATCTTCAAGCACTCCCGCTGGGGCTGCGCACGCAAAGCGCGAGCCGCGGTGTTGCCAAGAGGCACTGCGCAGTTGATCGGTCTGCACGACTCCCCCTATCTCGTGACCTTCAGGTATCGCGACATGAAAGCTCCACTCGCGATCGTGCCTTGTTATGGGGCACGCGATACATCGGCCAGTCAGCTCATTGAACGAATGCGGGGAAAGAACGAGCGCTGGCCGACGGCCGG
This sequence comes from uncultured Xanthobacteraceae bacterium, assembly GCA_955652925.1. GTDB lineage: Bacteria > Pseudomonadota > Alphaproteobacteria > Rhizobiales > Xanthobacteraceae > VAZQ01. The sequence goes on from CATPCO010000195.1 coordinate 3,445, forward strand.
CCTGCTCGTTGCCGACCGGCTGCAACAAGTCGAGCCAAACGATGTCGCCTGAACTGGGACAATAAGCAGCCACTTCACCACGCCTCGTTGCCGCGCGGCGGACCCCAATCGACTGCTTCAGGGACATTGTCGCGGGTCATGCCGCTCAATAGCTCATCAAGCGAGTACCGGGGCTTGCGTCTCGGTTTGGCGAGGGGCTGCAATACCAGGGCACCGTTTCTGACCGTCAACTCAACGCGCTTGCCGTCAGTCGCGCGGATGGCGGTTGCAACCGACTTGGGGATGCGAACAGCAAGACTATTACCCCATTTGCGGAATTGAACGATCATCCGACTTGCCTCCACGTAGACACCTCGTATATACAAGCGCAGTGTCGTGCCAGCAAGTCCTATGGGAAAATCTCGTGCGCTGAAAATGCGCCACCTCGCTGCGATCTTCGCGATCGCGCTGGCCGGCACGGCGGCCGCCCAACCCTATCCCGCGCGCGTCATCACCATTGTGGTGCCGCTTCCGCCGGGCGGGGCAACGGATACGCTCGCACGCACGCTCGCCGATCACATGCGCAGAACGCTGGGGCAGCCCATCATCATCGAAAATGTGCCCGGTGCCGGCGGCACCTTGGGGATCGCGCGTGTGGTGCGCGCGGCGCCCGATGGCTACACGCTCGGGGTGGGAAACTGGGCGGCCTACGTCGCGGCCAGCACCACCTATCCCGTTCGCTACGATGTGCTCGGCGACCTCGATCCCGTGGCAAAGCTCGCCGATACGCCGCTCTGGATGGTGGCGCGCACCACGCTGCCGGTGCAAAGCCTCGATGAGCTGATCGCCTGGCTCAGGAGTAATCCGGGCAAAGCCTCCGCTGGAATTGTCGGATTCGGAAGCGGCGGACACATCTGCGGCCTTTCCTTTCAGAACGCCACCGGCACCCGCTATGAATTCGTGCCCTACAAAGGTGGCGCACTCGCGATGCAGGATCTTGTGGCAGGACACATTGATCTCATGTGCGATATGGCCGCGAATTCACTGCCGCAGGCGCGTGCTGGCACGATCAAGCCGATCGCGGTCATGTCGAACGCGCGCTGGTTTGCCGCACCCGACGTGCCGACCGCGCTGGAGAGCGGCATGCCTGGTCTTGCCCTTTCGCTCTGGCACGGCATGTGGGCGCCCAAGAGCACGCCCAGTGAAATCATCGCCAGGCTCAATGCCGCCGTGGTCAAAGCGCTCGCCGATCCGACGGTGCAGAAGCGGTATGCCGAGCAGGGCCAAGAGATCCCGCCGCCCGAGCAGCAGAGCCCGGAAGGCTTTCGCGCGTTTCACCAGGCGGAAATCGAAAAATGGTGGCCGATCATCAAAGCCGCCAACATCAAGAACGAATAGCGGCGGCGGCGATTGCGCCTCCTGCCCTTACTCAATAACATTGCCGCGTGAGATGAAGGCGAGTGGCCTCCCCTGATCGCCGTTCTCGCACGCCATATCGCCACAGATAGATGGAGCCGTGTACGTGAGCACCTACAATGTTCTCATCATGGGCGCGTCCTATGGTTCGCTCCTCGCCATCAAGCTTTTGTTCGCAGGCAACAGGATAAAGCTCGTTTGCCTGCCCGCCGAGGCCGAGGCGATCAACAAGGAAGGCGCCCGCGTGCGGTTGCCGGTCAAAGGCAGAAAGGACCTGGTCGAGATCGACTCGCGCAAGCTCCCCGGCAGCCTGTCCGCCGCCGGCCCGGGCGCGGTCAATCCGGCCGATTATGATCTCGTCGCCCTTGCCATGCAGGAGCCGCAGTACCGCTCAGGGGGGGTGCGCGAGCTGTTGAGTGCGGTGGCAAAAGCCAAAGCACCCTGCATGTCCATCATGAACATGCCCCCGCTGCCTTATCTCAAGCGCATTCCCGGTCTTGCGACCGACACACTGCGTTCCTGCTACACCGATGCGACCGTGTGGGAGGAATTCGATCCCGGCCTGGTCACCTTGTGCAGTCCGGACCCGCAGGCGTTTCGCCCGCCGGATGCGCCGGTCAACGTGCTCCAGGTCACGTTGCCGACCAATTTCAAGGTCGCGCGTTTCGATTCCGACAAGTACACGGCCATGCTGCGCCAGATGGCGGCTGACATCGAAGCGATCCGCTACGATGCGGGCGACGGCAAGGTCGAGCTGCCGGTCAAGCTCAAGGTGCACGACTCCATTTTCGTGCCGCTCGCCAAATGGGCGATGCTGCTCACCGGCAACTATCGCTGCGTCCAGAAGGATGCCGCCCGCTCCATCAAGGACGCGGTGCACAGCGATCTCGCAACGTCCCGTCAAGTCTATGACTGGGTCTGCGAGCTCTGCATCAAATTGGGCGCTTCCCCGAACGATCTCGTACCGTTCGAGAAATATGCCGCCGCCGCGCAAGGATTGGTGCGGCCGTCATCGGCGGCGCGAGCCTTGTTCGCCGGCGCGCCCAACATCGAGCGGGTGGACCGGCTGGTGCAAAGCATCGCGGCGCAGAAAGGCATGCGCAATCCGGTGGTCGATGAGACCGTCGCGCTGGTCGATGCCCGGCTGGCAACGAACCGCAAAGCTGCCGCCTGAGCTCAAGGTCGAAGGCGGCGATCAGGCCGCCTTCGAACAAATACGTCCCCAGACCCAAACACAAGATCGTCCTCAGAGCGTTTCCCCTTCATCGGAGCCTCTCTCGCAGCCGTTTAATCCTTTCTCGCGTTCTGCTATGCTAGGATGTCCGTCGAGCCCGCATTGCACCGCAAGGAGCCGCCGCCATGAAAAAATTGGTGTTGGAAACCACTGCCCCCTTCCAGGGACTGCCGGAACTGGTGGCCTATGACGAAGACCTGTTTGCAAAGGAGGGGCTCACGATCGAATGGGCCGATCGCGACCGCGATACGCAGTACAAGACCGACGTGAACGTGGCCAGCCCGAAGGACCTCGACCCCTTCTTGAGCCACGGCAAGCTCTTCGAGAAGGGACAGGCGGATATGTATAACGCCTGTGAATGGGGCAATTACTGCCGCGTCCAGGATACCAAAGTCGGTAGCCGCCAAGTCGGCCGGCGCGGCATCGTCACCTATGCGGCCATTGCCGTGCGGCCCGACTCGGCGGTCTACACTGCCCAGCAGCTGGCCGGCCGCACGGTGGGGGTGCCGTTCTATTTCGGCACCCATTATCTCGCGCTGCACATGCTCGAGGGATTTCTGCCCCGTCACCTCATCAAGGTGTGCCAGGCAGCCACCGGCTCACGGCACCGCCTGGACGCCATGTTGGGGGGCATGATTGAAGCCACCACCCTGACGGAGCCCTATGTGACGCTCGCGGAGAAGAAGGGTTGCCGGCTGATCTGTGAAGCCTTCTACCACGGCACCGAGGTTGCCTCGGACAAGGTCGACGCCGAAACCTATGCCGCCTTCAACCGCGCCGTGCGCGAAGCGGTGCGCCGGATAAACGCCGACAAGCGCGCCTACCTTCACTATTTCATCGATTACCACAAAGAGAAGGACCCGGAGATCGCAGCACTAAAGCCGGATGATCTGCGGGAGGGACGCGTCGTGCTTTGCGACCCCGCGCCGATCCCGCTCGATGAGATGCAGCGTACCTATGAGTGGCTCAAGAGCTGGGACATGCTTGCGGAAACCGACTCCCCGCTCCAACTCGTCAATCTCGATGTGCAGAAGCAAGCCCATCAGGTCGCGGCGGAGTGATCCTGATCACCGCCATTGGCGGTCGCAAGCACGGCCGCGCATTTGATCGCGATGGAGCAGGAGAGCAGTAGGGGCGGGTGCAGTCCCTCCCCTACCGGAAAATCGAATTTCTGCCCGCAGCGGACTTAAGAGGAGCCGTGCTCGTCAGAGCCGCCCATGCCTCCACCCCCCGTGAACGGGGAGAACGGCTCGGGCGCGGCCGGAGCAGGCGGAGCGGGGGCGCGCGCAGGCGCCTTCCTTGCCGGCTTGCGGGCCGTCTTCTTTGCAGAAGATTTCTTCGCAGCACCTTTTTTCGCGCCGGCACGCGTCTTTTTGCGCGACGGAGCGGCTTTCTTTGCCTTTTTCGCCTTTGACTTGGACTTCTTCGCTTTCTTAGCCATCAATGCCTCCCGATCGGTTGCGGCTCAGACTTGTTGCCATTCAACACCTCCACTCTCTCGTCGCCACGACTGCCTGCCAGGGCGGCAAGCCTTTTCCCGGCGAGCGCCTCGGGCTTGCGTCCCCCGGTTGCCCAGTCGATCAGCTCGACGGTGTGGACCACCGGGATAGCCGTGCCCGCTGCAATCTGTGTGATGCAGCCGATGTTGCCGGCTGCGATCACATCCGGCTTCACCTTTTCGATATTCGCGACTTTGCGTTCGCGCAACCTCCCCGCAAGCTCCGGCTGAAGGATATTGTAGGTGCCAGCCGAGCCACAGCACAAATGACCCTCCGCTATATCTTTAACGACGAATCCCAAGTTGGAAAGTAATTCTTTCGGTGCACGTGAAATTTTCTGACCGTGCTGGAGCGAGCATGCTGCATGATAGGCGACCACGGCCCCCTGATGCTCGCGGCCGGGCGAGAGCGGGAGGCGGCCGAGGTATTCCGTGATGTCCAGGGCAAGACGCGAGACGCGGCCAGCCTTCTCGGCGTAGGCCTTGTCGGTGCGCAGCATGAAGCCATAGTCCTTGAGCGTCGTGCCGCAGCCGGACGCCGTAACAACGATCGCGTCCAGCCCCTTGCCCTCGATCTCGCTTGTCCAGGCATCGGTCTGGCGCCGGGCGGCGGCGCGGGCCTCGCTCGCGCGGCCGAGGTGATGGACCAAGGCGCCGCAACAACCCTCGTCGGCAACGACGACTTCGATGCCATGGCGCGTGAGCAGGCGAATGGCGGCCGCATTGATGGAAGGATCAATGACAGGACTTACACAACCCGTCAGAAGGGCAACGCGCCCTTTGCGCGGACCCAAGGGCTGGAACCCCCGTTGGCGTTCGCTCCGCGCCGGCAAACGCTCCGGAGCAAGCCGCAACATGGCGGCGATCGGTCCCAGTCCAAGAGCGGCGAACAGCCCGGCAAACGGCTTGCCCATCCGCGCCGCCGCAAGCGCGAACCGCAAGCGGCCGTTATGGGGGAGAACTTGCGCGAGCAGAGATCGGAAAAGGCGCTCGACCGGCGGCCGACGATAGGTTGTCTCGATGTGCGCGCGTGCGTGATCCACGAGGTGCATGTAATGCACGCCCGAGGGACAAGTGGTCATGCAGGCAAGGCAGGAGAGGCAGCGATCGATGTGCTTGACGACGTCAGGCGTGGCGTCTCTGCCGCTCTCAAGCATATCCTTGATCAGGTAGATGCGCCCGCGCGGGGAATCGAGCTCGTCCCCCAGCAGCACGTAAGTAGGACAGGTCGCAGTACAAAAGCCGCAATGCACGCAGGTGCGCAGGATTCGCTCTGCTTCGGCAATATCGGGATTCGCGAGCTGGGCGAGCGTAAAGGAAGTCTGCATGCTAACGCCGTTATAGCGATGGCACCGGCGTGATCACACCCCGGCCCACATGCGCCCTGGATTGAGCACCCGTTTGGGATCGAAGCCTTCCTTCACGCGCCGCGTCAAGGCGCCAAGCACGGGATCCTGAGCAGAAAAAACCGCAACAGCGGCGCGCACGCCACTCGAGGCGCGCATAAGCGTTGCATGCCCGCCGATCTGCGCCACCGCACGGCCAATCACGGCGGCACCCGCATCATCGGTTCCACCGACGGAAAGCCACAACAGCCCGCCGGACCAGTCGAACAACACCTCGCTGTCCAGCGCCTTGGCAATGGTTGCGGCAAGCTCCGCCCCGCGGCTCGCCACGGTCGAAATGCGCCAGAGCGGACGTTGCGGCCCCTCCCCGCTGGACGCAAACGGTGCCGCGTCGCGAATAGCCTGCCACAGAGCGCGTGAAACAACCGGACCCGCTCGGGCGGCCTCGCCGAAAGATTTGACCAGCGTCTCCAGGCTTTGCGCGCGATAGGCAACCGAGGGCGCGAAGCCTTCCAGCCGCAGCGCTGTCACGGCGTCGGCCGCGCCGGCAATCTCGCGCACGGGAATGCGTGCGGTGAGACCGCGTGGCAGGTGCGCGGCTCCCGATACATCGGCGGCGGACGCCATGGCCGCCGTCATCGCCGCAACTGCTCGCTCCGGCGCAAGCCCGCGCAGGAGAACCGTCTCCTCGGTTTCCGGCGCAGGCAAGATCTTGATCGTGACCTCGGTCAGCGCGGCGAGCGTGCCCCAGGAGCCCGCCATCAGCTTGCAGAGGTCATAGCCCGTGACATTCTTGACGACCCGCCCGCCGGACTTGAAGCTCTCTCCCCGTCCGGACACCGCGGTAAAACCCAGGAAATGATCGCGTGCGGCGCCTGCCTTGACGCGCCGGGGTCCGGACAGATTTGCAGCGAGCGTGCCGCCAAGCGTAGCCCCGCTGGAATGACCGAGAATAGGCCCGCAATCCATAGGCTCGAACGCGAGCTGCTGGCCCTTTGAAGCCACCAATGCTTCGATCTCCGCGAGCGGCGTTGCGGCTTTCGCCGAGAGCACCAGCTCCTGCGGCTCGTAAAGCGATATGCCGGAGAGCCCGCAGAGGTCGAGCGAGATGTCGGTCTGACTGGGCCGTCCGATTGCGCGCTTTGAGCCCGCCCCCATCAGTTCCAGCGTCTTGCCCTCGGCAAGTGCCCATTGCACCGCTTGCTCGACGTCCTTGGCATCGCGCGCTTTGATCGCCTCGGTCATCGCCCCGGCTGGTCAAAACCGTTCGATGCCGGGAAACGGCACGCGCCCGGCGTGAACATGCATGCGTCCGAGCTCGGCGCATCGGTGCAGCGTCGGAAAAACCTTGCCGGGATTGAGCAGCCCCTTGGCATCGAAAGCGCATTTCAGGCGCTGTTGCTGAGCGAGATCGATTTCGGAAAACATCGCCGGCATGAGATCGCGCTTTTCCACGCCGACCCCGTGCTCTCCCGTGAGCACGCCCCCGACTTCGACGCAAAGCTTGAGGATGTCAGCCCCGAACTTCTCCGCGCGTTCGAGTTCACCCGGCTTGTTGGCATCATACAGAATCAAGGGATGCAGGTTGCCGTCCCCGGCGTGGAAGACATTCGCGATTCCCAGACCGTATTCCGCAGACAGTTCTCGCATCCGGCCGAGCACCTGCGGCAGCCTGGCACGCGGAATAGTACCGTCCATGCAGTAATAGTCGGGCGAGATGCGGCCGACGGCCGGAAAAGCTGCCTTTCGCCCTGCCCAGAACAACAGCCTTTCTTCCTCTGAATTGGAGATGCGGCAGGTCACGGCGGCGCAGGAATTCGCGATCGAGCTGATCCGCCCGATGAGATGATCGACCTCGGGCTGTGGACCGTCTGCTTCCACGATCAGCAGCGCTTCGACGTCGAGGGGGTAGCCCGCATGCACGAACTGCTCGACCGCGTGGATGGCCGGCCGGTCCATCATTTCCATTCCGGCGGGGATGATGCCGGCTGCAATGATCTTGCTCACGCATTCACCGGCATTCTCGGCGGATGCGAAACCCACCAGCACGGCGCGGGCCCGCTCCGGCTTTTTCAGAATTCGAACGGTGATTTCCGTCACCACGCCCAATAGCCCCTCGGACCCCGTGATGACGCCGAGCAGGTCGTAACCACCGGCATCGAGGTGCTTGCCGCCGAGGCGTATAATCTCGCCGTCGATGAGCACCAATTCGCAGCCCAGCACGTTGTTTGTGGTCAGGCCATATTTGAGGCAGTGCACCCCGCCCGAGTTCTCGGCCACATTGCCGCCGATGGTGCAAGCGATCTGGGAGGATGGATCGGGCGCGTAATAGAATCCGGCATGTTCGACCGCCTGCGTCACTGCAAGGTTGGTCACACCGGGCTCGACCACGGCGACCCGGTTTTCGAAATCGATCTCCCGGATGCGATTGAACTTGGCCATCCCGAGCAGGATCCCATCCGCAAGCGGCAAGGCGCCGCCGGACAGCGAGGTGCCGGCTCCGCGCGGCACGACCTTTATGCCGCGCTCGTGACAGAATTTCAGCACCCGGCTCACCTGCGCGGCGGTATCGGGCAGCACCACCACCATTGGAAGCTGGCGATAGGCGGTCAGCCCGTCGCACTCATAAGGGCGCATTTCCCGCTCGCCAGCGATGACGCCTTCTCCGGGCACGATTGCCCGCAGCGCGGCCACGATTTGTGCCCGGCGGGCGAGCACCGATGCATCGGGAGCGGGCAAGCTAAGCGACAAGACACTTTCCTCAATTCTGCCCGTTGCGGCGGGCATGCTCGGTAGGACGATATACGGTAATACGTTAGACATTGACACCGTAGGAGGAATTGGATGCAGGCCTGGCTGATGGTCCTGATCATGCTTGCGGCTTCGGCAGGGATCGCCCGGGCGCAGGACGCCGCGGCGGGCGAGCAGGTGTTTCGGAAAATGTGTCTGCCCTGTCATGACGTGGGGCCGGCGGCGAAGGTCAAACTCGGTCCTCCGCTCAACGGCATTGATGGCCGCAAGGCAGGCACCTACGAGGGCTATAACTATACCGAAGCGAACAAGAACTCGGCGATTACCTGGACCGAGAGCGCGTTCGTGCCTTACATTCAGTCTCCCACGCAGACCATAAAGGGCACCAAAATGGCGTTTGCCGGCATCAAGAACGAGAAGGACATTGCCGATCTCTGGGCCTATCTCAAGCAATTCGGGCCGGACGGTCAGAAGAAATGATCAAGGATATTGTCGTCAATCTCTCCGGCGGACATTCGCAGGATTTTGCAGTCGACTATGCAATCTCGGTCGCCAGAGCGTTTGACGCACAGATCACGGGCATCGCGTTCGTTTTCGATGCCGTGATTCCCGATGGCGTCATGGGCAGCGTCCCGATCGAGATGATTGAGATGCAGCGCGAGGAGAACAGCAAGGCGGCAAAGACGGCAACCGAGCGCTTTGCAGCAAGCGCCAAGGCTGCAGGAATTCCGGCTCAGACGCGCGTCATTGACGCAAACCTGGGCGGTGCTGCCACAATATTCGGCGCTATCGCGCGCCGCTTCGATCTTGCCGTCGCGGGCCAGGCGAGACGCGAGGGCGGCGCGTCCGAACAGCTCATGATCGAGGCGGCACTGTTTGAATCGGGGCGTCCCGTGATCATGGTCCCCTATATTCAGAAGGAAGGGCTCAAGCTCGACCGCGTGCTGGCATGCTGGGACGGCAGCCGCACCGCCGCGCGCGCCATTGCCGATGCCATGCCATTTCTCGAACGGGCAAAGGCGGTCGAGCTGCTCATGGTCGGCGAGGACCGCAAGCAGGACGAGATTGCGGGCGTCGATATGATCGCGCATCTCGCTCGTCACGGGATTTCCGCACGGGCAGAGCGCACCACGCGGGGCGACATCGGTATCGAAAACGTCATTCTCTCCTACGCCGCCGATAGCGGCGCGGACTTCATGGTGATGGGCGGCTATGGCCATTCGCGCCTGCGCGAATTTGTGCTCGGTGGGGTCACGCGCGGAATTCTCGGCTCGATGACGCTGCCCGTGCTGATGTCGCATTGAGCACGCTGGCACCGCCAAGTACCTGGAC
>CATPCO010000196.1 GCA_955652925.1 uncultured Xanthobacteraceae bacterium
ACCTTGCTGCACCTGATGGCGTCGACATCCACAATCACCGGGAAGTAAAACGGCGAGCTTGTCGGCATAAACCGATAGCCGCGACACACATCGGAAGCGTCATAGAGCCGCGCCACGAAGTCGGAGACAAAGGCAAGCCGGCTGACGATGGTAGAGGGCAGGCGCTTGAGTGAAGCCAGGCCGATCGCGCATGAGATCTCATCAGTGTGATGGTTGAGGGCAGGCGCGAGATAAGTCGCTGGATTTCGGTCGTCGAAATCCTCCCGCCAGCGGGGCTTGCCTCGGTCGGCGTGCACCAATGCGTTCCGGAAAATCTGCAAGTCGCGCGAGTAGATGAGGCCACCGGACGGTCCAGTCATATGGGCCTTGCGGTACATGGTCGAAAATGCGGCGATATCCCCGAACGTGCCGACCGGCTTGGCCCGATGCTTGGCGAAATGGGACTGACTGCAGTCTTCGATGATCTTTATGCCGTGTGCGCGTGCGATCTCGACGATTTTGTCGATCTCGCATGCAAAACCGGCCGCATGGACGATCATGGCTGCGGAAACGTTCTTTGTTATACGCTCTGCGAACTGTTCCGGGCCGACATTGTAACTGTCGGGCTTGCTATCCATGAGCCGCGGCTTCAATCCATTGAGCACAATGGCAGCGAGCGAGCCGGGATCCGTGATGGGCGAGACGAGAACTTCACTGCCTTTCGGCAGATCGAGCGCGGCCACGGAAATGTACAGCGCGGAGGTGCCGGTCGCGACCGCATCTGCGTAACCGCCGCCCATCATATTGACGAAAGCGTCGGTGTAGACCTTCTCAAACGTTCCTTGATAGCCCGGATCAACTTTGCGCTCGGCATAGTGGTCGAGCACTTCAATAACCATTCTGCGTTCGTCCTCGCCGAGCGCGAGGCGCGGCGGCATCGGTGTCTTGCGCACCGGCTCGCCCCCGTAAATGGCAAGCGGAGCCGTATTGGCGGCACGGGCCAGTGTCTTGACGGCTTCGTTCATGCAAGGCCTACCTGCTGCGAGATCTGCGCAACATCGATGCCATGGGCACTGAGCAGGTCGTCGTGGCTGCCGTAGTTATGGATGAACGCATCCTGAAGGGTGAAGGTGTCGAGCCGGCACGTCGCTCTCGTATCCCAGGCAATCTGCTTGGTTCGCGGCGCAAGCCCGCCTTGCGGCGCGTGCTCCTCGATCACCACAACGTGCTTGTGGCGCGCGAGGGCATCGGCGATGCCATCGACATCAAGCGGCTTGAGGGTGTGGCAGGAGGCGACTGAGACGGACTTGCCCGCCGCTTCGAACCGCGATGCAAGCTGCATCGCCTTCTGCATGATGACGCCGTAGGAAAGGATGCAAACGTCGCTTCCCCGTTTGATGTAGCGCAATTTGCCAAACACCCACGGATCAACCGCCTTGTCAGTAAAATTCGGCTCACCCGCCTTGCCGATACGCAGGTAGATCGGACCCTTCTTCTGGGTCGCGCAATAGCTCGTCGCATGCGTGCACTCGGCAGGATCGCAGGGAGCGATGATCTGCATGTTGGGAATTGCGCCAGCAATAGCGATATCTTCCTGGGTATGGTGCGTTCCACCAAGCGTCGAGTAGATGACCCCCGCACCCATCCCGACGACGGTCACCGGCAGATTCTGATAGCAGAGGTCGTCCCGAACCATTTCAAAGGGACGATAAAGCGAGAAGGTCGCAATCGTATAGGCGAAGGGCTGGCATCCCTTGAGCGCAAGCCCGGCGCAGATGCCGATCATGCTCTGTTCGGCCACACCCACGTTGATGAAGCGTTCCGGATATTGCTTGCTGAATTTCTCCATGCTGCCGACGGGCGAGATGTCGGCGACCACGATGTAAACATCGGAATTGGTGCTGGCCGCCTGATAGAGCGCCTCTGAGAAAGTGTTCCTCATAGCGCCATGCGCTCCAGCTCGAGCACCGCCTGCTGATATTCTTGCTTATTGGGAGAACGATAATGCCAGATCGGCACGTTCTCCATGTAGCTCACGCCTTTGCCCTTGGTCGTCTTGGCGCAGAGCATGAACGGCTTCCTGCCGGAGCGGGAGGTGATCGCAGCAAAAATAGCCGCCGAGTCATGACCGTCGACTTCGGCCGTTTCCCACCCGAACGCCCCGAACTTCTCCGCGAGAGGATAGAATGACGGATGTGTGTCGGAGGTCCGCCCAAGACTTTGAAAATTATTGTTGTCCACCGCGGCCACGATATTCGAGCAGCCGAAAGAGGACGCCATCATCACGGCCTCCCAGGTCGAGCCTTCCTGCACTTCCCCGTCGCTGAGCACGACATAGATGATCCCATCCGTTTTGCGGCCGCGCTCCGCCAGTGCCATCCCCACGGCCATGGAGAGTCCATGCCCCAGCGAGCCGGTCGAAGCCTCGATACCGGGATTGCCATAGTCGGGATGAACGCCCAGCCGGCCATCGGGTTTGCAGTAGTGGTCGAGATCTTTGCGGTCGAGGACGCCGTGCTCCTCCAGGATCACGTACTGGATCATGCAGCCATGACCCTTGGACATGAGGAACGTGTCCGGCGACATGCCGTCCAGGCTGCGACGCATCAGCCCGTGATACATGCAATCGACGATCTCGGTGCAGGAATAGGCCGAGCCGATGTGCAGCGCGCCGACCTGCTGCGACATGTCCAGGATACGCCGCCGATACCGCAGACAGCGCGCATTCGCGGCTTTCACATCGAACGAATTGAGTCGCACAATCTTGTTCATGGATTGCTCACCCCTGCATCCGATCCAGTTGCTCGATCATCGCGGCTCGGCCCCCCAATTGGCCGACCCCAAGAACATATTAAGAACCGGCGCCGGCCAGTGTCGGGCCGGGCGGCACGATGTGTATGGGCTCATTCGATGATGGTCCAGTAGTAATCGCCGGTGTAGCCGGCCTCTTTGAATAGCGCCACCCAATCGTGCGGATACGCGTGGAACTTGGCCGTGAGAACCCACTCCTCAAACAGCGCCTTCTGTTCGGGGGTGCGATAGGAATCGACCTGAACGAACGCACGTCCGGGCGCCAAGCGCTCAATTTCGCGCAGTGCAGTCATGCATTCCCACCGCTCGAGATTGTGCACGGTATTGAGCGATATCACGGCTTTGAAGCTGTTGTCCGGAAACGGCAGATTGATGGCGTTGCCGAGATGGAGCCGCCCAATGACTTCCGGCTCGCAATGCATCAGGGCATATTCCGAGATATCGAGCCCGAAGGCTTCGAGGCCAGGACATACCTTGATGAGGTCCTTTACTAGGAAACCTTTGCCGCAACCCACATCAAGAACGCGGTCGCCGGGCTTGAGATCGAAGTGCTTGACCATGTCCTCGGCTACGGGAATCCAGCGGCCGTCGTAGCGATAACCCCCATAGCCGTATTTGCGCGGCCCATCGAAATAGAGCTCACCGTATTGGCGTGAGATCGCGATGATCTCGTCAGTCTTTGCCTCCGCGCGGGCGTTGACGCTGCGCTTTCCGCGCGGAAGCTTGGAAAGGAGATTGAGCTCCTGGCCCATGTTTCACGCACTCTCTTTGGCGGCGCGGGCAAGCCCTTCGGAAAGTGGAATGTAGTGGAATTCCGGAAACGCCTTGATGCAGTCGGTGATGTCAAAATGTCGATGGATAATTGGATTTTGTCGCGGCGAGCCGCGAATCTCAACCGGTTGCGGCGCAAGCGTCACCACCATCTCTGCCACGCGTCGGAACGAGATTGAGTTGCCGGTCGCGATGTTGAGAACTCCCTGGCTGCGGCGGCGAAGGACTGCGCTCGCAAGCGCTGCCACGTCGTCCACATGCACGTGGTCGCGCATCTCTTCCCCTTCGCCAAAAAGGGTGATGGCCTCGCCCTTGGCGGCAAGACGCCGGAAGCGATTCGGACCATAGCCGTTGTGCGGATCCTTGGCCCCGTAGATCAACGTCGGCCGCAGAATAGCCAGCGACAGCTTCAGTGCCGCTCGCAACATGATCTCGCGTGCGAGGTGCATCACCCCGTGCAGGCTTGACGGCTGCTGGCACGACCGCTCAGTCACCGGGTTGGCATCATCCGCATAGACCGCATCGGAGCTGATGTAGACAAGTTGCGCCAACTGCTGGGCCGCGGCTGCGGCGCATACTGTTTCAGCCATGCGTAAATTATCGATCAGCATCGAATTGTTGCGCGTGGGTGCCAGGGCGGAAACGAAGACTACGGCATCGCCGGAATGCAGCAGGCGCTGCAGTTTCGTCACGGCATTCGGCTCAAGCAGGTTCACGTCGTTGCGCGTGAGCGCAAGGTGCGGGATCTTTTCAGCGGTCAGACGGGTGCAGATCGCGCTCCCGACGAAGCCGCCGGCCCCCACCACCACGACCCCGCCGAGAGCCTGGTTGCCCGTCGCCGTATGTTCAAGCATGGACGAGTTCCTTGGCATACTGCGGGGCAGCACCGAGGGTGAAATAGTCGAGGCCGGCTGCGACCACATCGTGCGCATTCAACA
>CATPCO010000197.1 GCA_955652925.1 uncultured Xanthobacteraceae bacterium
GAATCGACCAGCTGCTCCGGCTCCAGCACGCCCATTGCCTGCAGCCGCTTGATGATCGCCTGCACGCCGGGCAACGACGGATTGCCGACCTGCTCGGCGACGAAGTTGATCCGCGCCATCAGCGAGCCGCTGTTGATCCACTCCTGGCCGGTATGCCAGCCTTCGACCGACGGCGGATTGAGCAGGTCCTGGCCCATATAGGAGGGCTGCATCGACAGCTCGCCATAGCCCGGCATCGCTATCTCATAGCCGCCCATCTGGCGCAGCGTGCCCACCACGACCTCGGCCGGCGATTTCATGTGCCTGTAACGGGCGTTCTTGAAGAAGTCCGATGTGAACAGTGTGCGCAGCACCGGCTTCATCTCGCATTTGTTTTCACGGAACGTCCGTGCCAGCAGGTCGATCGCCGCCGGATCGCGTGGCGGCTCCAGACTCCAGGCAGGCACCTGCGGCTCGTCGGCGACGAAGAAGTTGTAAAGATGCCGACAGATGAATCTTGCGCAGGCCGGCTGCTCGACGATGATGTCGATGATATCCTCGCCGTTGAAGTTGCCCTTGTGTCCGAGGAAGGTCTTCTCGCCGTCGTCGTGATCTTCCGGGCGATACTCGAACTTCCAGGGAAAGCGTCCGTACGGCAGCCGGGGAATTTTGGTCTCGAAGCTCCAGCCGGTGAAAGCGCGCGACGCCTCGCGCACGTCCACCTCGGTGTAGTTGCCAGCGCCGAGGCTAAACAATTCGAGCAGCTCGCGGCCCCAGTTTTCGTTCACCTCGGTGCCGTGGTTCTGGTTGTTGTCCAGCCAGAAGATCATCGAGGGATTCTTCGCCACCTTCAGCAGCAGGTCGCGATAGTTGCCCATGCCGTTGTTGCGCAACAGATCGATCTGCTCCAGCATCTGATCGTAATTGTCGACCTTCGAGTTGCCGGTCGCGAGCACATGGTGCCAGAACAGCGCCATCTTCTCTTCCAGCGGGCGCTGCGTGGTCACCAGGTAATACATGTAGTTGATGTTGCCCATCGGCGGCACCCCGCCGGGCAGCAGCACTGAGGGCTGGTGGCGAAGCAAGGTATAATGATCGACCGCCGGCTGTGTTTCGGGATGCAGCAGTTCCTCGACCGTGGCGTCGTAACCCTTGGCAACACGCGCTTCGAGCTCGTCTCTGCCAGCGCCGAAGCCGGCGCGCCGCATCAGATGGGCCATCAATGCGATGTCGCCTGTATGTGGCATGGTCGGATCCTCCCGTTATTTGTCGTGAGCCGAGGCCAAACTGCGAATGCCGTTCGATGGCGGTGTCGCACTGGTGCGATTGTGATGGGCGTTGCGCGGGAGCGCGGTTGCCGGCGAAGCCCTTCGCCGCGCGGAAATGCGCGAACCAAAATGCGCCTTGAATCTGCCGAGCGTCATCGTGCAGACCCTACCGTCCCCAGTCGCGAATCCGGGTCCAAGCGGCATCGGCCCCCAATCGCGGCGACCGACCAGTCCGCTTCCTGTCGTTATGGCAGGAAGCCGGGTATCGCTGTTTTCATTGGGCGGCACATATTCAACCGCTCTTTTCGCAATGATGTCAACGCCGGAGTGTCTGAAACCGTCGGTATGGGCATTTCTATGGCTCGTGACGAGGCTCTAACCAGTTGGAGCCTTCTCGCTTCGTTCAAAGCGCCTTGCAGGATAAAATGCCCCCACTTGCTGCGTCGCAGCATCATGGATCCTCAGCGGCAGATTCTGAGCGACTGAACCGCTTTCGACGCGTCATTGCGGACAAATGTAGCCGGTTCCGTTTGGATTTTTGAAGCAGCCGACGGATTCAGGAATTACTTGCTTCGGCAACCAGAGCACGACCTTTGGCAAGAAAATCATGAACGTGATCGTGATCAGGAAAACGCAATAGATCGGCAGCGCGGCGCGCAAGGCTTGCGCAAATCTCACCCCCACGAATTTCGACGCCATGAGCAAGACGAGCCCGTATGGCGGCGTGATCAGCCCGAATGCAAGGGTGGCGATGAGCACCACGCCCATGTGCACGGGATTGATGTCCGCCGCCTGAGTGAGCACGTTCACCAGCGGCATGAAGATGATGATGGTCGGCACCGGCTCGATGAAGTCGCCGATGATGGTGAACAACAGCACCAGGAGCAACATGATGGCTTGCGGGTTATTGCCGGCAAGATCGGTGATCCATTCGGCGATGATGAGCGCGCCGCGCAAATACGCGAAAAGCCAGCCGAACGCGTTAGCCGCGCCAATAGTGATCAGCGGCAGGGAAAAAATCAGCCCCGCGAGGCAGAAGTCCCATGGCAAGAATTTGATGTGGCCGCGATTGAGCGCCGGAATCACCACGACAATGATCCATACGACGGCGACAACCCCGGCTTCGGTAGGCGTGAAGAAGCCGGTCAGAATGCCGCCGAGCAGAATTGCGGGGATCATCAACGGCAGCGAGGCGTCCATGAACGCGCGCGCGACCTGTCGGAACGGCGCGCGCGGCCGCGTCATGCCGGTCGGGCCGAAGAAATAACAGAACATCATGAGCCCGATGCCGATCATCAGCCCCGCCACTACTCCGGCCATGAACAAGCCCGCGATCGAGACATTGCCGACCGCGCCGTACACGACCGCCGTGATGCTCGGCGGCACCAACGCCGCGATGGTCGAGGCGGCGGCAATGATCGCCGCGATGAAGGGGGGACTGTAGCCCTCCCGCTTCATTGGCCCACCCAGCGCCCGGCTGATCACCGCGACGTCGGCGGTGGTCGAGCCCGACATCTCCGAGAAGAACATGCTGAAAACGGTGACGACCTGGGACAGGCCGCCGCGGATATGCCCCACCAGGCTCAGCGACAGGTTCGCCACGCGCTGCACGACGTTGGCCGAGCTCATCAGCTCGCCGACCAGCAAGAAGAACGGAATCGCGAGCAGCGCCTCGTTATCCATTCCGTCGAACATTTTCTGAATGATGGCGGCGTGCGACACGTCGGTAAGAATCGCGCCGATCAGGGTGCCGGCAAGGAGCGAGAACGCCACCGGCACGCCGAGATAGCCGAAGAACAGAAACAGGAACGTCATGAGCAGGACGATCAACGTGCCGCTCATGTCCGGCCTCCCGGTGCGGGCGCGATGCCTTCGATGGCCATGACATGCGGCGGCGGCTCCGGCGGCTCATCGTGTGCGAACCCGTTGCGCAACCCGTTGATCAGCTGCTCGATCGTGAACAGAGCAACAAGAGCGCCGCAGATCGGGATCGCCGCATAAAGGGACGCAATCGGCGTCATCGAGGGCATTCGAAAGCTGGAAAAGCCGCGCAGGAAATTCAGGTAACCGAAATAGATGAAGCAGAGCGCGACGCCGAGCACGACCACGCGGGTCGCGATCTCCACAACAGTCCGCGCAGTGCCGGACAGCGTGTCCGCGATGGCGGTGAGACAGAGGTGATCGTTGCGCCGGGTGGCGACCGCGGTGCCTGTGAAGATCGCGTAAATGAAGAAGGTTGATGTCACCTCCTGCAGCCACAGCCAGGGCCGGCCGATCTCGCGCGTGATGATGTCGAAGATGACCGTGGTGCAAAAACCAAACAGCAGAAGACCGCACAGAATCATCAGCGCGGTCTCGAGTGGGTCGAGCGCGCGCCACTTGAGGTGACGCTGCCGCTTAAGCAGCAATCTGTCGGCGATGCTCACGATGAGTCCATACAGCCAAATTTCTTGTGTTCCGGACCAATGCAGCAAGTGCCTGGCGCGAGCGGAATAAGATCCCGGGAGCCCGCGCAAAAAACACCAAGCCCAGTATTATTATTGGTTAAAGTAGTGTTTGCGTGTGGCCCCGGGATCCGCGTCACTCCGTTTTCCGCACTCGGTCACGCGACGGTGCGGATCAGGTCCTTGATCTTGGTCGCGTGCGGACCGAGGTCGGCCGACATCTTGTCCAGGTACGGATCTGCGATCTTCTGGAAGCCGGACTTGTCGACATCGCCGACGATCTTGACGCCGATGGATTTCAGCTTGGTGGCGGACTCATGCTCCAGCGCGACCGCCTTCGCCGGCTGGTTCTTGTTGACCTCGTCGGCGGCGATCTGCACCCAGCTCTTCTGCTCGGACGAGAGACTGTTCCACAATTTGTCGCTGACCCAGGTGAAGCTGTTGTTCGCCTCATGCTCCGTCATCGAGAGCACCGGCGCAACCTCGTAATGCTTGTTCGCGAGATAGACGTTGACCCCATTCTCCGCCACATCGACGACACCCGTCTGCAACGACGTGTAAACGCTGCCGAACGGCATGTGCACGGTTTGTGCCCCATAGGCCGGAAACATCGTGTCCTCGGTCGGAGTAGCCTGCACACGGACCTTGAGCCCCTTGATGTCCTCGATTCTCCTAATCTCGCGCTTCGAATACATGTTGCGCAGGCCGAGGGTGGAAAGCGCGATGATGCGCGCGCCTTGAACGCTGTCGGCGATCATCGCCTTGCACGCCTCCGAGAGCTTGGGATCGCCCATCGCCTTGATCAGATGGTCTTCCGAGCGGAACAGGTAGTGCAGCGACATTACCCCGGCCTGCGGCGATACCGTCGCGGCGTTCGCCGAGGACGAGATGCAGAACTCGATATCGCCGGATTTCACGAGCTGAAGCACCTGCGGCTCCTGTCCGAGCTGGGCGCCTGGATACTGATCGATCAGCATCGTGCCCTTGCTCAGCTCCTTCAGCTTGTTGGCAAAAATGTCGCCGAGGATGCCGTATCCGGTGGTCTTCGGCTGGTCGTAGGCAAAGCGATAATGCTTTGCCTCCTGCGCGCCCGCGATGTGCGGAGCTGTGATTGCCGTCACTCCGGATGCAATCCCGCCCAATAGAGTTCGTCTGTTGATCATCGTGTCCTCCCGGGTGTGTGTTTCGATTTAATATGATTGCCAATCATGATCGTTCGGGGATCGCCCGTCCATTGCGCAAATTGGGCCGTAGATGATGCCGGGATTGCGCGCCGTGATCCCCTCGTAGCTGATCTGTTGGGGTTCGGTTCGACCCCGTTTCTATTAGTTCTACCCAAATTTTAACCCACCAGGAGAGTGCCAGTCATGAACCATGCCGATACAAGTTGCGACTGCGACCCTGCGGCAGCTTTCCCGTTGGCGTTACGTTGGTGCTGTCCTGTCTGTGGGAAGAGTGCAATCATGAAGGTGTCGAACCTCGCTGCAGTTTGCGAAATTCTCCAGGCTGTAGGCGCGACTTTCGTGTAAAGATGCGGGCGACCTCATCGCCTGACGACAAACTCACGGGCGACTTCGGTAACGTAAGATATGTGCGATAAAAAGTCTGACAATTCGCCCCAGCGATCATCATTCTTCCAAGCAGGAGTTGCATCATACGAAAGACTGCCAGATGACGCATATTGATGACATTGGTGCGCGTGAGCAACTGGCGATCAGGCCCGCTTCGAAACTAGTACGATTGTTTCGCGTCCTGTCGGAAGGCCTTGTCTACGGGGCATCTTACGCGGCACCCAATTATTTTTCCCACTCGGTTGAGCCGATTGATCCGGATCGTGTGTGGCAGTTTTTCGCTCGCAAGCGCGCCTCGCCCATCCAAGCCTTTATCGACCACTACCCGCTCGCTGCGCAACGCCGGCATCTCATCGCGCAGTTTCTGAGCCAGTCGTATGCCAAGGGCATCGAATATCACTATAACGTCTCGAACGACTTCTACGAATTGTTTCTCGATCGCAGGTTCATGTTTTACAGCTGCGCCGATTTCCATTCGCCGACGGACACAATCGAGCAGGCTCAGCTCAACAAGGCGAACCATATTCTCTCGCTGCTCGATCCCAAGCCGGGCGAAAAAATCATCGAGCTCGGCTGCGGCTGGGGCTCGATGCTGCGGCACATCCAGGCCTCGATCGGCGACAGTGCGAACCTTTATGGCATTACGTTGTCCCGGGATCAGGTCAGCTACATCCGCGACAAGTTCGGCTTCAACATCCTCCTCAACGACTTTGTCAGCGTCGATTACGGCGTCGAAACATATGACAAGATCTATTCGATAGGGAGTCTAGAGCATGTCCGACCTGATGACATCCTTCCGCTCTACAAAAAACTTCACGCCGCGTTGAAACTCGGCGGCCGTGCAATTTTGCACTTCTTCTCACTGAATGGAACCGATCGGGTGCCGACATCCCAGCTTGGCGCACAGATTTTTTTTCCCGGTTCCATTCTGTCACTTCATTCGGATCATCTGGCGCACGCGAAAGAGGCGGGCTTTACGCTGACGCACAGTTCAGAGCACGACTATCGGCCAACTTTGCGCACCTGGTTCGACCGGCTGGTGGAGAACCGATGTAAGGCCCACGCTCTCGTCGGTACCCAGGTCGTGAACAAATATCTCACGTTCTTCGCGAGTTCCTGGAGCTTTTTCAATCTTAAGAAGGCGACGGTGCGCCGGTTGGTCCTTATGAAGAATTGAGGTGGCTCCAACGTTGCACACTACATCAGACCACCAGTAGCGACGATCTCTCCAGTCCAGAAAATCGTCGGGAGGCGATAACAAACGATAAGCTGATCGGTACACTGAAAGAAGAATGGGTCCGCCACTATAAGCAGTGCAGCAGCACGATATCGAGTTGGTCCGCGCAGCCTTGTGTTCGCTCTACATAAGTTGTGTAACGGTAAAACACGACATCGAAGTTGTTGAATTTTTCCAGTGCGGCAGTCTGGTCGGATTTCAACTCCGTGACGACACGATCGAGCATGCTTCTGGCTTCGACCGCGGGCGATTGCTGTGCAGGTTTTGATGGCGGCAAGCTCCTCAGGTACAGCCAGCCGCCGGGAATAAGAATGGCTGCCGTGGCAAGCGCGCCCAACTGCTAGAGGCACTCGATCGGCGCGTGAAGGACGAACTTAGCCTCGCAAATCCGAAGTGCATTCGCCAGCATGGACTCAAACACCAGCCCAAGTTCCCCAGGCGAGCTTGAGATAACGCGCAGGACATCCGAGGTCGCTGTCTGCTGTTCATTCTGTGCGGACTCATGCACCGCAGCAAACGGACTCATGGGCACTCACAAGCCTGCTACTGGGCGCGATTGCATGACCTGTTAGTCGACCGCCCGACAACGAAAGTTTTTGCCTATTGCGAGCTTCGTGCCGCCTCCGTGACCACTTGATACGCTGCGCTGAGCTGCGGCTTTGTCTTCGATACGTCTTCGCCGACGCTCGCCAGGGTCTTGAGCATCGCCGACTGCTCATCCGTCGGCAGGCTGATCAATTCCCCGCCGCCGTCCATCCAAGCTTTGCGTGCCCTGTCGTTGATCTCGATTGCCTGCGGATTGATCGCCATAGACTCGGAGGCTGCAGCCTTGTCGACGATCTGCTGCAAATCCGCGGGCAATGAATCATACCATTTCTTGCTGACCTCAGCGATTCCGAAGATGGCAGGCTGGCCGATCTCGGTCACGTATTTCGCCGCCTTCTGATAATGCATGCTGCTGAAGACAGCGATGCCGGCGACCGCACCATCGAGGGCGTTATCCTGGAGTGCCGGGAGCACTCCGCCCAAGGTC
>CATPCO010000198.1 GCA_955652925.1 uncultured Xanthobacteraceae bacterium
CCCTTGCACGCGGTCGAGCTTGCGCGCGCGCTCGGCTGCCGCGCGGTCATCATTCCCCGCCATCCCGGCCTGCTCTGCGCAGTTGGCCTCCTTGCCACCGACTTGCAGTACGATTTCGCCCGTACCGCGCTCCAACGCGGCCCCGATTACGATCTCACAATGATGCATCAGATCTGGCAGGAGCTCACCGCGGAGGCCGCGGCCGCACTTGCGCGCGAGGGCGTGCCGCCGGAGCGGCACCATTTCGCGCGGCTTGCAGATCTGCGCTACGCCAAGCAGGGTTTTGAGCTGAGCCTCGACGTGCCTTGCGGGCCGATCGACTGCGTGTGGGCGGCGCGCCTCGTCGAAAGCTTCCATTCGTTGCACGAGCGGCTCTATACGTTTGCGCAGCGCACTCAGCCCGTTGAAGTCGTCACCCTTCGGCTGCGCGCGATCGGGCTTGTCGACAAGATCGCGTTGCCGGAGCTCGCGAGCGCCGCGGGCGCCGCGCCATCGGCGCATGAGCATCGCACTGTTCGACTCGACGGGGCGCGCTACGACAACGTGCCGGTCTACCGCCGTGAAACTCTGCTCGCCGGCCATTGCTTGCGCGGCCCCGCCGTCGTCGATCAGCTCGACACGACGAGCCTGCTGTTTCCGGAGCAGTCGGCGCAGGTGGACCGCTACGGCAATCTCATTGTGTCGCTCACCTGATCACCATGCGCAATCTCGATCCCGTCACCCTCGAACTGATCAAGGGCGCGATCCAGTCGGCGCGCGTGGAGATGGAGGCGCTCATCGAGCGCACCGCCATGAGCCCGTTCATCCGGGAGAAGAAGGACTATTTCACCGCCTTCTTCGATTGCGACGGGCGCCTCGTCGTCTCGACCGCGCTGCCCATGGCGGCCGGCAATCTGATCGACGCCATCTTCGAGCACTATCCGCGCGATGAGATGCGCTCGGGCGACCTCTATCTCTATAACGATTCCTACGGCTCCCACGGCGCCGTGTCCCACAACAATGACATGGTCGTGGTGGCGCCGATCTTTGCCGGGGATTGCCTGATCGCCTTCGCCGAGGCCTGGGCGCATCTCTGGGACATCGGCGGCATGGTGCCGGGCTCGATCTCGCCCGCAGCAACCGACGTGTTTCAGGAAGGCATTGTGATGCCGCCGTCGCGGGTGCTGCGCGCGGGCGCCTGGAACGAGGAGCTGATCCGCTTCTTCGTGCGCAACACGCGCTTTCCTGACATGGTACGCGGCGATCTCTCCGCGCTTATGGCTGCGGTACGGCTGGGCGGGCGCCGCATGGAAGAAATCGCCGGACGTTTCGGCGCGCCGGCGCTCGCCGCAGCATTTGCCGGCACCATCGACCAGTCCGAGCGCGCCTTGCGCCAGGCGCTCGCCGAGCGCGTTCCCGACGGGCGCTATTCATTCCGTGATTACATCGACTCCGACAGCGTGTCCGAGAACAGCTTCTCGGTGGCGGTCACAGTCGAAAAACGTGGCAACAAAGTCGCGCTTGATTTTTCCGACTCCAGCGACCAGGCCGAAGGCTCCATCAATTTCATCATGCATCCTTCCGTTCCCAAGACCATGTGCGGTCTCTATTTCACCGGTGACGAGGTCGCGCTCAACGCGGGTTTTCACCGCGCCGTCGGCGAGGTAAGGACAAGGCCCCGCTCCATTGTTGCCCCGCGCGAGCCGGCCCCGCTCGGCATGCGCTCCCACTGTCTCACGCGCGTGAACTCGGCGCTGTTCGGCGCGTTCGCCAAGGCAACGGGCGGCAACGTGCCGGCGGCGTCCTCGGTCTATGTTCTCTATTACCTGCGCAGCTTCGATTGCAACGGCGCGCTCGACCTCTGCATCGAGGGGCTCGCCGTCGGTTTCGGCGCGCGCCCCCACGCCGACGGCATCGATGCTGTCTATTACGTCGCGCAGAAGAACTATCCGGTGGAATTTGCCGAGATGGAATTCGGCGTGCGGATCGAAGGCTATGCCATCCACGCCGATTCCGGCGGCCCCGGATTGCACCGCGGCGGTTGCGGCATTGTGCGCGAGCTGCGCGTGATCGGCGAGCATGCCGTCATTGGCTTGCGCATGGATAACATCCGCTGGCCTGCCTGGGGCGTCAACGGCGGCATGGGCGGAAGGCCTGGGCGCATCGTCGTTAATCCCGGTAGCACGAATGAGCGCGAGCTCAAGCCCATGTCGGAGGGCAACCGGCTCAAGCGCGGCGATCTCGTGCGCATTGTCACGTCGGGCGGCGGCGGCTGGGGCTCGCCGCTTCTGCGCGACGCCGGGGAGGTGCGCGACGATGTGCTCGACGGCTTCATCTCGGCCGCGAGCGCGGTGCGCGACTATGGCGTCGTGCTGTCGGACGATCTCTTGTCGGTCGATCGCGCGAAAACGAAAGCGCGGCGCGACGAGCTCGCGCGCCTGCCGCGCGGCCTCTTCCACCGGCATCGCTATTTTGACGAGGAGGAGGTCTCGTAGATGATGGGCAAACGCGCCTGCGGAGACTTCGCTCTGAATACGAACGTGCGGCACCTCACGTCGTCGATACAGCGAGAAGCATCGGGCTGTCTTAACATTGATCACCAGCTGGAATTTGTCGCTGCTGTACGGCAACATAGCTTGGCTCAATGTTCGCTTACCTTCGTTTGCAAGCGACTTGCTGAACCCCACGCTCCGTCCCTTAGTGCCATGTATGGACGGCGCCCGCGGTGCAAGGGAAAAGAATCTGACCTTTCGCGAAACGATACGGGTGCAGCCATGTATCCGGCCTCTAGATGCAGCCGTTCTGGCTGCGGGCCCTGATGTGATCCGCTGATCGGTCCCA
>CATPCO010000199.1 GCA_955652925.1 uncultured Xanthobacteraceae bacterium
CTGCAACCCGCAAGACGAAGCAGCACCCGTTGCTCTTCGGTTTCCACGCCTTCGATCACGACGCCCATCCCGAGTGCCCGGCCGAGTGTCACGATGGCCTGAATAATGACCCCGCCGTTAGCGGAGTCATTGAGTCCCAGAACAAAACTGCGATCGATCTTGAGCTTGTCGAATGGAAGCTTCTGGAGATATCCGAGGCTGGAATATCCAGAGCCAAAATCATCGAGCGCGAGCTGTACGCCCAGCCCGCGCAACTCGCGCAGCCTCGCGTTGATCTCATCGGGATTTTCGATAAGCACGCCCTCTGTCATCTCCAAAACCAGACGAGAGGGCTCAAACTCCGTCTCCTTTAGAACTGTGGTGACGAGATCAACCAAGGCGCGATTGCGTACCTGGACGGGCGAAAGATTGACGCAGATGTAGAGCCCGTTCCAGCGCGTTGCGTCCGCCAGCGCGCGGCGTAGCGCAAACTCGCCGAGCCGGTCCATCAAACCGGCTTCCTCCGCCACAGGCACAAACAACGAAGGCGGAACAAAGCCGCGGGTTGGATGATTCCACCGCAAGAGTGCTTCGACGCCGACGATATCGCCCGCATCGGCTTTGACGATCGGCTGGTAATGCATGTCAAAGGCGCGCGCGGTAAGTGCACGGGCAAGCTCACGCTTGATGAATCTGCGCTCCTGAAACTCCGCTTCCATCTCGGCCGCAAAGAAGACAGCCGTGCCGCGGGCACGCCGCTTGGCGGATCGCAGCGCGAGATCCGCGCGCCGGGTCAACGCGTCGCGGGTACTGCCATCATATGGAGCAACCGCAACACCAACGCTGACACCAAGTTGAACGATCTGATTGATCCAGATTGGGCGAATAATCGACTGGCGCACCGTCTCCGTGACATCCCGCACAACCTGGAGCTCGCGTGCCGAGATCAGCAGGGCAAATTCGTCGCTGCCCAGCCGGGCAACCAGGGCGCCAGGGGGCAGGCCCTGCCGCAAGCGCTCGCCGACGTCGACGAGCACCTCATCGCCACCGGCATAACCGAGCGCATCATTGACCTCATCAAAGCCGTCGAGATCGAGGACTGCAAAGCCCGCCACGTCCTCCGGGCTGCGGTTGGAGATGGCCTCATCGAATAGCTCGAAAAAGTGATTGTGGTTGGATAGCCCGGTAAGAGGGTCCTGGTACTCGAGCTTGCGCGCATACTGCTCGCTGCGGGCGAGCTGGAATCCGAGTCGGCCGAGCTGCCAGATCGCGAGAGCGGCAAATCCGATCAAGCCAAGCGCGATCGCGGCTGCGACCGGCAGGAGTTTGTTCATCATGGCGGTGGCAGCCCGTTCCGGCTGCCAGCTGAACCAGCCGACGATCCGACCCTTGGAATCGAGCATGGATTGAACGTCCCGCCCTTCGCTGGCTGGCTCGTTCTCAAAGCGGAGCTCCTTGAGTCCTGACGCGCGTTCGAGCACGCGAATGAGTTTGGGCTCGACCTTTGCAAGATCGGGGGAAAGCGCTTGCAATGCCTCCACTGCTCCCGCCAAGGCCTGCCGGTGCTGGGCTTCGAAATAGTCGTCGGCTTGCCGGGCCAGCACGTAGGCGAGGCCGGCAAAAACGGTAAGGGCCGCAATCACCACAAGCGCGAGCGGGCCGATGAGGCGCAAAGCCGCAGATTGGGACCTTCTCCTGCGCGCGCGAGGCCAAAGCAGCCGCCATGCGCGCAAAGGGCCAGCCAACCATCGGGTGGGGCCGGCAGTATCCGCTTTACCAACCTTCACCGGCTGCTATGGCTCCTTCACTCAACGCGAAGGGCAGCGTAGGCCGGTAAGGTTAATGCACGGTCACGCTCGCCCGTTTCTCGAACATGTTCGTAGGATCACTTTGCAGCTTCGAGGCACTGCGGCGTTCGATGGCGACGGCATTGTGGCTCCTCGGGCTGTGGAACTGTGGCGCAAAAGAAACGATCCCAAGGCCTGATCGTGTCGCTTCTGTCACAGCGGGAAATAATCAGCCGCCATGCACTCGATTAAGCGGTCATTAAATTGCCTCCACCTACTGTTTGGGTACAGTGAATCATTCGCCAATGGTTCCCCGGGCGTATTTCCGGGTGTTTGTCCGACAGTCGGGGTTGGATCCGGGGGGATGCGCAACTCAATCGCCGCATACGTCTTGCTGGCGTCCGTCATCACTGGCGTAACCGCAGCCGCAGCCGCCGACGAGTGCCCGCCGGGTGCTCTCGGAGTGAGCCGCACCATTGCGGTTGACGCGAGTGAGCATACCCGCGTCGGCAGTATGCAGTATTCAGAATCGCTGCCGCTCAATGACCATGAAGTCGTTCTGACGTTCGACGACGGGCCATTGCCGCCCTACACCACCCGCATTCTCGAGACGCTTGCGTCGGAATGCGTGAAAGCGACTTTCTTCATGGTCGGCCGCATGGTGCGCGGGTATCCGTCCCTCGTCCGCCGCGTCTACAACGAGGGCCACACCGTTGCGAACCACAGCCAAACCCACCCCTTCACGTTCAACAAGATGCCGGTAGACCAGGCCGCGCAGGAAATCGAGGAAGGCAATGCCTCGCTGCGCAGCGCTCTTGGGGACCCGAAGGCGATCTCGCCCTTCTTTCGCATTCCGGGGCTGTTGCGCCAGAACTCGGTCGAGCAATATCTCGCCGCGCACGATTACATGACCTGGAGCGTGGATTTTCTCGCTGACGATTGGACCCACATCAACAACAAGGAAGTGGCGCGCCGCGCCATCAGCCGCATTGAGGCGCGCGGAAAAGGCATATTGCTCCTGCACGACATCCAGCCGGCGACCGCCTTGGCGCTCCCTGAGATCCTACACGAGCTCAAGGTGCGCGGGTTCAAGATTGTGCATGTGGTGCCGGCCACACCTGACCGCCCCAAGACGGTCACCGAGCCCGAGCAATGGGTCGCGCGGCGTTCGCCGGAACAGCAGGTCTGGCCGCGCACTCTCGTCGTCGGCGCGGAGAGCCCGCTGCCGGTGCTGGCGGCGCCAAGTCCGGAGAATTTCGGCATCGAGCATTTCGGCGAGCCGGTGACCAAGGTCGCCTTGGCGCAGACCTTCGAGCGGCACGTTGGGCGCGAGCGCGAGACACCGCTCCCGCCGGTGACACAGTGGCCGCGGGAGGCCTCTTTTCCGGTACCCGCCGATGCCACCGCCTTGCCGATCCCGAGCGCGCTCAACTTCAAGTATTCCCGCCCGTTCCGATTGGGCAAGCCGGAGCGGTCTAAAGTCGGCAACCACAAGGCTGGCTCGAGTCCGGCGGCAGGAACAAAAGATCCAAATGCAACTGGCAGCACCGCCTCGCCCTCGGGGAGTGGGCCGCGGCCGCCGCGCGCGGTTGGCCACCAGCTCACCGTAATCCGGCCGCCACTCGCCCTCTGGCCTGTATGGCGCTGAGCTAGAGCCAGTTTCGATCATATCTGTTCAGCTCAGAGGCCGTCACCCGCGGGCTTGACCCCATAGGCGCTAACTTAAGACGCATCATCAGCCTCTCGGTCGTCATCGTCCGCGCATGCGGACGATCCAGTAAGCACGGAACGTCGCATTTGGCACGGCTTTACCCTCAATCCGCTGTC
>CATPCO010000200.1 GCA_955652925.1 uncultured Xanthobacteraceae bacterium
ATGCAAGAAAAACGTAAATCGAAGCGGCAGCCGATCAGCCGTTACGCCAAAATTTCAAAGCGGCCGGCAATCCGGCAGAGACGACAACGCGCGTGCACCGCGGCGGATGATCGGCCGTGATGCGCGGTCGTGGCAGGAAACGCCAATCTCGCCGAGCGCTCTGCGCTTCGCAACCAGCGCCTTGGGCTGGAGCACTGCGGATGGGGCCTGCGGTACCAGACTTTTCGCCTCGGCCAGGCCGGGCTTGAGCGCCATGATTTCGTCCAGGATGCGATCCATGCGCGCGATCAGCGCCTGGTAAGGACGGGGCGTTGCCATGTCGATTCGCCGTATGGCTTGAGCGCTTCGAACGTAATTGCCTGCGCGTCCGGCAAAGAGAACCTGGGGACGCTCTCGCTTGTGAACATGCTGGGATAAACGTCGTAATAATCCAGCTCACCCTGGATGCCGAGCAGTTTCTTGCGCAGCCCGAAGTACCGATGCAGCGTGGGGAGCCCCGCATTGGCTTGCGCTACAAGCGTTTTGTAGATGACCTCAGGCAGGTTGTCGTCAAATAGCTGGGAGGGAAGGACGCCCGGGAACTTTCGCACTTCGGCAAGAAACTCGTTTTTGGTCGCTTCGGACGTTAAGATGCCGCCTGTCGTGCCTTCGAATTGTTTCCAGGCATTCCAGAAGGAATCAAATACCAACTTCCGATCTGCCCGATTCTCCACTTGTCGATATTTTTCATAGGCCGCGCTGTCGAGCCTGACTTCTGTGCCATCGGACAGCTTGATGACCGGGTACGGCAGTTCGGAATCCGAGAGCTGCCCGTAGATATAGCCGGGCTGCTGCTGGATATCCTCGGTCAGCGCGATGGCCGCCTCGCCTTCCGCGCCGAGGGCGCGAGGCGCAGCACGCAACATATTGTCGAGATAGAAGCCGAAGCGTAGGGCGAGATTTTTATCGGCATTCTTTAAGGCAGCGATTTTGCCGGCGCCGATGGTCAGGATTTCCGGTTTTACCCATGCCGTGTTCTCGTCGACAAGCGCCAACAATGCGTTGGCCTGCTGCATGCGTTGCTGATCGTGCGCTGCTGCCCGGTCCTCGTCGGCTTTGAGGGAGGCATAAACGATCAGCCGCTACACCTGTTTATTGACGGCGGTGATGTCATCGCCTTTGCGAAGATGAGCGTTGCCGCGGCCGTTGTTGTGGCCGACTTGAGTGAGCAGTTTTGCTCAGACGCGGCTGGGTCAGCGCGCCTAGATTGTCCAGTCTCCATCTTCGTCTCCGCACCGACCGGGATGACGGCGCAGCGCGTGCGCGCAGGGATGGTGCGTCAAACTGCGGTTACCAGAACATGATCCGAGAGCGAGCTTCCCAAGGCGACCGGCAGCCGGCGGCCAGGGTATTCATTTCCTATTCCCGCAAGGACATGGCTTTCGCCGAACGCCTCGAAGCGGCATTGAAAGCGCGCGGCATCGAGCCGCTAATCGACCGCAGCGAGATTTACGCCTTCGAGGACTGGTGGAAGCGCATCGAGGCACTCATCGCGCACGCAGACACGATCGTCATGGTGCTGAGCCCTGACGCGATCTCATCCGATGTGTGCAAGAAAGAGGTCGCGTTCGCTGCTTCGCTCAACAAACGCTTCGCGCCGATCGTCTGCCGGCGCGTAGACGACAAGGCGGTGCCCGAAACGCTGGCGCGCCTGAACTTCATCTTCTTCGACGACGATGCGCAGTTCGACGAGAGTGCGAACCGTCTCGCCGAAGCGCTTGCAACTAACATCGAGTGGATCAGGAAGCACACGCAGTTTGGCGAAGTCGCGCATCGCTGGTCGCCGGACGGACGAGCGGGAGCGCGGGGGTTGCTGCTGCGGTCTCCGGTGCTGGAGGAGGCTGAACACTGGATCGCCTCACGTCCGCAAGACGCGCCGGAACCGACTGAGACGACGCGAGCGTTCATACTCGATAGCCGCCGCGGAGCGACCCGGCGCCGCAACATCCTGACCACGAGTCTTGCGGCGGGCCTCGTTCTGGCGCTTGGCCTGTCAGGACTTGCCTATTGGCAGCGCGGCATTGCAATCGAGCAGCGCGGCATCGCCAAATCCGAGGCGACGCGGGCGGAACGCAACTTCGGCGCCGCCAAGTCCACTGTCGATGCCGTTATCTTCGACCTCGCCCAGGGCCTGCAGGACGTCGAAGGTATGCGCGCCGATACGATGCGTCGCATCCTTGAACGCGCTGAGTCCGCAGTCGGCCAACTCGCGTCGCGGACCGAGAACGATCCCAAAGTGCGGCACAGCCAAGTCGCGATGTTCCAATTGTTCTCGGAGACGTATCTGAAACTCGGGTTCACGCAGCTCGCCGCCGACCACGCTCGAAAGGCGACCGACCTTGCACGAGCGCTTTCCGCCGAGGATCCGGGCAACGTCGAATGGCAGCACGATGTATTCATGAGCATGGCCACGATCGGCAACGTGCTGTGGGCCCAGGGCGATCTTCCGGGTTCGCTTACCGCCCATCGCGAGAGCCTCGACATCGCCCGCGCGCTCGCCGCAAAGGATCCGGACAACACCAAATGGCAGGCCGATATAGCCTTGAGCCTGGGCATGGTCGGCAACGTGCTGATGGACCAGGGCAATTTTATCGGCGCGCTTGCCGCCTATCGCGAGGGCCTCGATCTTGCCCGCGCGCTCGCCGTCAAGGATGCGGGTAACGCCAAGTGGCAGCGCGAAGTTTCCGCGAAACTGAGCGAGGTCGGCGACGTACTAGTGGCCCTGAACGATCTCCCTGCTGCACTTACCGCCTATCGCGAGGGCGTCGACATCGCACGTGCGCTCGCCGCCAAGGACCTGGGCGACACCCAACGGCGGCGCGATGTGTCCATAAGCCTGGAGAAGGTCGGCGATGTTCTGATGGCGCAAGGAGATCGCCCCGGCGCGCTTGCCGCCTATCGTGAGGGCCTCGACATGGCACGTGCGCTCGCCGCCAAGGACACGGGCAACACGCGATGGCAGCGCGATGTGTCCGTTGGCCTAAACAAGGTCGGTTACGTGCTATGGGCCCAGCGCGATCTTCCTGCAACGCTCGCCGCCTTTCGCGAGAGCCTCGACATGCGGCGCGCGCTTGCCGCCCAGGACCCGGACAACACCGAATGGCAGCGCGATGTGTCCGGCAGCCTGGACAATATCGGCAACGTGCTGGTGCTCCAGGGCGAGCGCACCGGCGCGCTGACCGTCTATCGCGAGAGCCTCGACATCGCACGCATGCTCGCCGGCAAGGACCCGAGCAAGGTCGAATTGCAAATGGACGTGATCGTCACGCTGCGCAATCTGGCGCTGGCTGGTGACGATCCGCGCGCGCGGTGGAGTGAGGCGCTGGCGATCCTCACGCAACTGAATTCGGAAGGCCGACTTGCACCGGCACAGCAAGGAAGGATCGCCATCATCGAGGCTGAGCTTGCCAACCCCGCACAGCCGGCAGTCCCCCGGGCGCCCCCAAGCACCGCCAACGCGACCGAGATATTTTCGCACGGAAACTTCCGTATCCGTTACGACAACAACAAGTGGGTTTTTCAGCCAGAGCCCGACGGCACTAAAGGGAAATTTATACTTCGGGGCGAGGATGCCCAAGCAATTGTGATCCCGGAAGGCTTTGCGGCTCCGACGACCGCATTAAAAAAAATTGCAACCGACAATTTACGCAAAGTTGCAAGCCACACCAATATCGTCAAAGAGGAACTTCGGAAGGTCAACGGCAGTGACGTGCTGTTCATGAAAGTCGACGCGACCGTAAACGAAATTCCCTTTACTTACTATTACTACCTTTATGGAGACAAAATCGGCGTCATCCAATTGATGGCCTTCACGACCCCCGATAAACAAGAGAAACACGAGCCTGACATTTTCGGATTGCTCAACGGACTGCAGGCCATTCGTTAAGGTCCCAGTAGGCCGCCAAGTGAGGCGGCCTACACGCGCGGCGGCAACCGCGTCCGCAAATCGCTCAGCGCTTGCTCGCAGAACTGATCCGGGTCGACCACGGCGTTCTTTGCGAGTTCAATGATTCTCTTGGCGATTATTTCGTGAGCGGCGTAAGTCTGATTCTCAAATTTAAGAGTGGCGCGTGCTATTTCGAATGCGATAGCCATGACGCACCTGGTCTCAAGATCGAATTTGTAGCCGTCCAAGAATTCGGTGATCGGCACGATACGCGCTCCCTTCCACTCGCAGGCGGGGGAGGCTCAATGCCGCTCTCGGCCATCGGCTCTAATAGTGCTTTCTCAAGCGCGCCAGGCGCTGGTAAGTTCGGCCTCCCCGCCTTGGAGATGCTACATGCGCTGCAATTTGGTGCGGATCGGCGTTGCTGGGCTGTGGCTCATATGCGCACTGCCCCAGTCCGCGATTGTTGCCGAGGGGCGGCCGCCCGCAACGGCGGCCGAAGTCGCTACTCCCCCTGTGATGACGCCCGGGGACAAGCTGCCCGCCATCGTTACGCGCAATCGCGAGTATTTCGCGCGCCGCGGTAGCGGTCGCGGCACGGGCTATCGCCAGTATGTCCGCGGGCTCCAGTTTGCAGCCCCTCGCCTCTATCCGTCAGGCGATCTCGTGAACACGACCGCGTTGACCTGGCTCAATCACTTCCGGGCCGTGCGTTCGGGAGAGATGTCAGCGGGGACAGCGGCTTCGGTTGCCGCAGGTGTTGGCTCGGGCAACTGGCACCTGATGGGACCGCTGCAGGGGCTCGAGCCGGGTGACGTCGGCGATCCCGGCCGCATCAATGCAGTCGCTTTCGACCCGGCGGACGCGAAAACGATCTATATCGGCACCCCATTGGGAGGCTTGTGGCGCACGCAGGACGGTGGGGCGAGCTGGACGTCGCTGACGGACGGGCTCCCGATGATTGGTGTCACCGACATCGCCGTCGATCCATTGATGCCCGCAACGATCTATCTGCTCACCGGGGACGGGGAAGGAGGAGAGCTTAATCATGGTCCTCCTTCCATCGGCGTTCTCAAGAGCGTGGATGCCGGCCTGCACTGGATGCCCACGGGCCTGATATGGAAGTCGGACCAGCGCGAATATGCGCACCGAATTGCGATTCACCCGCGCACCCCCTCCGTTTTGCTGGTGGCGGGCACGGCCGGGCTCTTTCGCAGCGCCGACGCGGGGGCGACCTGGACCAGGGTCGCGGCCGGCGACCTGCTCAACCCGTTCTGGGACGTTCTGTTCCATCCTGCCGACCCCGCAATCGTGTACGCCGCATCCACCACCGACGTTTACCGCTCGCTCGACGCCGGACAGAGCTGGACGCGGCTGCACGGAGGGCTTCCGGCATTTACCGACCGCAGCGATCCGAATTTCAGCAACCGCATCCGGCTCGCGGTCACTCCCGCCAGCGCGGATACGCTCTACGTGCTCTACGGATCTCGCCATGGCTTCACCAACGGGCTTTACCGCTCGGACGATGGCGGCAACACATTCGAGAAGCGCTCGAGCACGAGCCCGTACCCAAAGGATCCGAACGCGCCTTTTCCCATCGATCTGAGCAGCCCGAACATCCTGGGCTATGACGCGAACGATTTCATGGGACAGTCCGACTATGATTTGTCGATGGCGGTTTCCCCGACCGATGCCGATCGTGTGCATGTTGGTGGTGTCGATACCTGGAGGTCGGATGACGGGGGCCGCATTTGGACGGCCACTTCGCGCTGGTGGTGGGACCGGGCCAGCAAGCCCAATTATGTGCACGCCGACATCCACAGCCTCGTCTATCGTGACGGGGTGCTCTATGCGGGAACTGACGGCGGCCTCTATGCGTCCAGCGACGGCGGGGAAGGCTGGAGCAGCATCACAAGGATCACCAGGGATTTCTCGATCGCGCTCGTCTATCACGTCTGCGGCACGCCGCAGGATCCGGATCTCTTCTATTACGGCGCGCAGGATAACGGGACCTATCGGCTTTTTCTGAACGGAAAGGCCACCCGCGTCTGGGGCGGTGATGGCATGATGTGCCAGATCGATCCGCGCGACTCGACCATCGTTTATTCCAGCTATGTCCGGGGCGAAATCTATCGTTCGGATCGCGGCGGCGAGGGGGGCGAGAATGAATGGGCGAAGATCAGGCCGACCATCGAAGGCCAGCCGGTGCCTGGGCCTTGGCTCACGCCGTATATTCTCGCGCCAGAGAACCCCGATCATCTCTACGCCTGTTACGCCGATCTCTGGTTTAGCCCCGACCGCGGCAAGTCCTGGAGGAATCTGAGCAACGGCGCCCTTGGTGCAAGCACGCAATGTCAGCAGGTCGCGGTCTCTCCTGCGGATCCCAACACCATCTATGTCGCCAAGGATGCCGAATGGGACGCCATGCATCTCGTCGGCCGAGGCGATCCGAGGACTCCATTTCTCGGAGGAGGCGGCGTATTTCGCAGCAGCGACGGCGGCCGCACCTGGCAGACCATCACCGGCGAATTGCCCCTTGCGCAGGCGGCCATCACCAATATGGCGGTGAGCCCCACCGATCCGCGCCGGGTGTGGATAACCTTCTCCGGCTACACGCGCGGGGTGAAGGTGTTTGCCACGCGCGATGCCGGATCGAACTGGACGAATGTCTCTGCGGGTCTGCCCAACCTCCCGGTAAACGCCGTTGCTGCCAGGCGCGACGCAAGCAATGGCGTCTATGTTGGCCTCGACAGCGGCGTCTATTATCGCGATGACCGGCTCGATTCCTGGGTGCCGTTCGCGGACGGCCTCCCCCATGTCGTGATCATGTCGCTCATGATCGATGAGGGCCGGAGCAGGTTGATCGCGGGGACCTTCGGACGCGGGGTCTGGATGTCCGATATTATCTCGCCGTGTACAGAGAACTGCGCCCAATCTCCCGGCGGCGCCCGCAACCTGACTGCAGCGCGACCCCGACCGCCTGAACTGCACGGAATCTACACCGGTCCCGCCGACATCTTTCAGTAGCCGGCGGACTTCGGAACCGCCACACTCGTACCCACTACCGTACATTTACTCCGTACTGCGCTGCGCCCGGGACACAGGGCTGTCACAGTACTGCGATTCCGAGTACCGGCTTCAGCGCTGGAGATCCTCCGGCAGCAGCCAATCGGTCCGCAGCGCGCGCCGCATCAGTTCCTTATTGAGGTGCGGCGCGATCGTCTTTCCGAACGCCTTGGCGACCTGCTGATACTCGTCCATGCAATTGCCTGCACGCGCACTGGGAAGCACGCGGTCGAGCAGGCCTTTTTCTACCAGGTCCTTGAAAACCTCCAGATCTCCCCCATAGGCGATGCACAGCGTGTTGTAGGCGCGCTGTGGAGCGACGCTGGATGCGCTCGCGTAATTGTACTGTTTGTTGTTGGTGCGGATGTAATAATCATACGTATCCCAAACGTAATAGGTGCCCTTCACGACAGTACGGGCGACGTCCTTGCCAAACTGCAGCCCGACAAAACTTGCCAGCTGATCCGCCGCATCCTCCTCGGCGCCGAAGCGCGAGACTTTCAGCATGTCGAAAACGGCGTGTGCGGCTTCATGCAGGACGATGCCGAGCAGCCCTCCCACGATCACTTCCTGACGCGTCGCGAAGGAGGCCGGCGGCTGCAGCGTCTCGAGAAAGCGCAGCCACTGATAACAGATGGTCAACGAATATTCGATCGGCGTGTAGAAGACTTCCGGGCCGGGCGTCCCTTCCGGGCATTCCTTCATCAGCAGTCGGAGAGTCTTGGGCCATTGCACTGCTGCGAGGAACTGGCTGAGCTCCTGGAGAACGCGCCGTTGTCTCATCTTCTGGTAGAGCGGCAGGAGATCCGGATCGCGGGGCTCGTAATAATCGATCGCGATCACCGCATTCTCGAACGGTGTCGAGACCTGCGCCACTGCGCAGAAAGCGCCCGCCACCAGGAAAACGGCAGTGAGCCATATGCGCGACGTCGTCCAGCTGATCAGTTCGCGCTCCCGAAGTTGATCCATTTGGCCGCTTGCACCGCATCGAGGCGGACCTGATCAAGGTGGGGACCGATCTCGTTCAGGAACGCCATTTTGACCAGATCGTATTCTCGCGGGCAACTGGCGGCCCGGTCGGGGGGTAGGCTTCCCGCTGTCGAGCTGGCGACGAAATTGGCGAACGAGCGGTCGGGGTCGACCTTGAAAGCTTTCCTCTGCTCGCCGCCGTACGCCATGCAGAGCGTGGTGTAGTAGCGCTGCGCAACCGCGCCGCGCACATCCGCGAAATCCGGAGCCGCGGTCGCATTTCCGGCCAGGAACCAGGCGGTGCCCATCACCGTGTTCCACGCCACGTCGGGGCCGAACTGCAGCATGAGGAACGCTGCCAGCCGGTCGGCAGCATCGTCGACGCGGCCCCACACCGGCGTATCCATGAGGGTGAAGACCGCCATCGCTACATCATGCAGGAGAGCCTGCACCACTGGGCCGACGACGGCGCTTTCAGTGGTTACCGGCCCTTGCGCGAGAATCACGGTCGCCTTGGGTGCAAGGCGCTCGACCTGCTCGATGTACTCGTAGCAGAGAGTCACCGGACCGAGCGACTTGTATCTCACCAGGGTGGCACCGCACTGGTCTATCTTCACAACGAGCTTTTGGTCCAATCTCAACGGCGACAGGAAGGCTTGCAGCGTCTCCAGCACGCGGCGGCTTCTGAGCCGTTCGTAGATGGCGCCGAATTCCGCAGCGGAAGGCTGCACGTAGGCAATCTCTATCTGCTCGTTGGGCGCGACTGCGGGGGGTTGCGCGATCGAAGCATGCCCGAGGACCAGGAGCACGCACGCTGTGGCGAGGAGGGTTCTCAAAACCTCCCTCCGGCGCAAGGCACGCAATATTCGGGGATTGTGTGGCATGGCGCTTTCGACATTGGAGAGACTGTTTCAAAAAGGATACCACGCCTATCGTAGATCTTCGAGCGGCATGCTGCTCACTCCCTCCGAGGGATTGGGCACGATCCTTTGGGAAAGTGAATAGCGGCCGGCACTTTGGCAGAGAGCGAGGTTGCTCACCGAACACCTAGCACACGCTGCCAGATTGTGCCGCCCAGATATTTTGTGAAAATGACGTAATAGGCGACGATCAGCGCAGCCAGGATAAGCGCGGGGCCGCCTTGAAGCTCGAAGCCTCCGCTGGTCGTACTGCTCGTGGCCAGCCACCGAGTTTGCTGCGCGAGTGTGCATCAACTTCACCGGACCGCGCTCTACGCGGCTAGCGCGCGAATTTGCGCTCCAGGGCGGAGAAGAATCCCTCTGCGCGCAACGCCTCGATGAGGCTCATATCGACGTAATCCTCGAGTGTCGCACTGCCGCCGGGGAATTGCGCCAGAATATTTTGCGCGCCTTGCACTGAGATCTCGAGGTTCGGAGGCGATTGCGCCCTGAAATCATCGTAGGCGATGCCGAGAATCGTCGTATCGGTAATCCTGAGCTCCTTGGCCAATACTGCCTTGGCACGCACCGCATCGCGTAGCGCGAGATGATTGCCTTCCGCGCTGGCCCTCAAAAACCGCACCAGCACGTCCGCCCGTTGGGCGATGTCCGCCTGGCGTACCACAATCGAGCTGAATACCCAGGCAATCTGCTCGGGCACGAGATCAATCAGCACATTGACCCCTTGCGCGCGCGCGAGCGACGCGAGCGGCTCGTTGAGCGGTGTGGCTTTGATCTCTCCGGATTTCACCGCCTCGAGGCGGCGCGTCCCGCCGCCGTATTCCTTGAGAATCACATCGTTCCGGCCGAGCCCCAGGCGTTGCAGGGCGAGCGTCACGGTTGAATCGCTTTCGGAGCCGAATGTGCTCACTCCGATGACGCCGCCCTTGAGATCGGCCGCGGTCCTTATCCCGGGCGCTGAGAAAAACGTGAAACGGATCACGTTGCTCAACGAGCCGATGGACCGCAGATTCCCGCCGGCGCGA
>CATPCO010000201.1 GCA_955652925.1 uncultured Xanthobacteraceae bacterium
CGGGTGAGGGGATGGCTATGACCGCCGCGGCGACGCGTGCCGGCGCTCCCGCCGCTGCGAGCGGCGCGGGCACCAACCCGTGGCTGATCGCCATCGTGGTCGCGCTCGCAAGCTTCATGGAGGTGCTCGACACCACCATTGCCAACGTGGCGCTGCCCTACATCGCCGGCGGCATGGGGGTGAGCGAGGATGAAGCCTCCTGGGTGGTGACCACTTATCTCGTCTCCAACGCCATCGTCCTGACGGCGAGCAGCTTCCTCGCCCGAATGCTTGGCCGCAAAGCCTTCTTTCTGATCTGTCTCGGGCTCTTTACCCTGAGCTCGATAATGTGCGGTTTTGCCCCGAATCTCAATGCGCTGTTGCTGTTCCGCATCCTGCAGGGGTTCGGCGGCGGCGGCATGGTGCCAGTCGCGCAGTCGATCCTGGCAGATGTCTTTCCGCCGGCGAAACGGGGCCAGGCCTTCGCGCTGTTCGGCGTTGCCGTGGTGGTGGCGCCGGTGGTCGGCCCGACGCTAGGCGGTTGGATCTCCGACAATTGGTCCTGGCAATGGTGCTTTCTGATCAATGCGCCGGTCGGCGTGCTCGCGATGGCACTGATCGCGGTGCTCCTGAGCGCGCCCAAGCGCCAGCAGTCGCAGCAGCAGGGCAACGCGTTCGATATCATCGGCTTCATATTGGTAGCGACTTTCCTTGGTGCGCTCGAGGTCGTGCTCGACCGTGGCCTCGAGGACGACTGGTTCGCCTCACGCTTCATCGTCACGTTCTCGGTCATCTGCGCGGCGGCGTTCGTGTTGATGATTCCGTGGGAGATGAGCCACCGCAATCCGATGATCGACCTCAAGATGGTGGCGACGCGCCAGTTCGGTGCCTGCTTCGTGGTGATGCTGATAACCGGCGCCATTTTGCTCGCGACCACCCAATTCCTGCCGCAGCTGGTGCAGCAGAATTTCGGCTACACCGCCACCTGGGCCGGGCTCCTGCTCTCGCCGGGCGGTCTCGTCACCATGGCGATGATGTTCGTCGTCGGCCGGATCGCGGGCAAGGTGCAGCCCAAATATCTCATCGTCGCCGGCGCGGTGCTCATCGCGGCCTCGATGTACCAGATGACCAACGTCTACGGCGATCTCGGCTTCTGGTACATGGCGCGCTCGCGCATGCTGCTCGGCGTCGGACTGCCGCTGATCTTCATTCCGATCATGACCGCATCCTACGACGGCATTGCCCAGTCCAAGACCGACCAGGCCTCGGCCTTGATCAACGCGGCGCGCAACACTGGAAGCTCGATCGGCGTCTCGATCGTCTCCAACGTGCTGACGCATCGCCAGCAGTTCCATCAGAGCCGGCTGGTCGAAAGCGTGCTCCCGTCGAGCGTCCAATATCAGGACACGCTTCACCGGGTGACGGATTATTTCGTGGCCCAGGGCAACGCGCTGCTCCAGGCGCAGCAGCAGGCCATCCAATGGATCGGACAGCAGGTACAGGCACAGGCGTCGTTCCTCGCCTACATGGATGCCTTCTGGGTGCTGATGCTGATCTCGCTCGCCGCCGTTCCGCTCGCGCTGACCCTGCGCAAGGTCAAGCTCGGTGGTCCTGTCGCCATGGGCCACTGATCTGAAAAGGAGACACCGCCATGAACGTCCAGGTGCAGCCGCGTGTCACGACCACACAGCGACACCTTCCCTTTGAATGCGTGGCCCTCGTGCTGCAAGGTGGTGGTGCGCTCGGGGCGTATCAGGCCGGTGTCTACGAGGCGCTTGCAGAGGCCGGCATACATCCCGACTGGATCGCCGGCATCTCGATCGGGGCGATCAATGCGGCCATCATTGCCGGCAATCCGCCGAATTCCCGCGTCGATCGGCTACGCGAGTTTTGGACCCAAGTGACCGCGGACGGGCTTTGGCCTTTTCTCGGGGACGCAAATCTTGGACTCGCGAGAGGCGATGCCGCGCGCAATTTTCTCAGCCAGATGAGCGCCACCATGGCGCTCGCGAACGGAGCAAGTGGATTTTTCGCCGCGCGTCCGGTGACGCCGTGGCTGCAGCCCGGCGGGACGATCGAGGCCACCAGCTTCTACGACACCAAAGATCTCAAGCGCACGCTCGAGCATCTGGTGGATTTCGACCGCCTGAATGCTGGCATCGCACGTTTCAGCGTCGGGTCGGTCAACGTGCGCACCGGCAATTTCGTCTATTTCGACAGCACGACGCACACGATCCGCCCCGAGCACGTCATGGCGAGCGGCGCGCTGCCACCCGGTTTTCCCGCCATCGAGATCGAAGGCGAGCACTACTGGGACGGCGGCCTCGTCTCGAACACGCCCCTGCAATGGGTGGTCGAGCAAGAGCCGCGGCGCGACACCCTGGCCTTCCAAGTCGACCTGTGGAGCGCCCGTGGCGAGTTTCCGCGCAACATGTTCGAGGTGATGACGCGGGAGAAGGAGATCCGTTACTCCAGCCGCACCCGTGCTGGTACCGATCAGTTCAAGCATGTCCAGCGGCTGCGGCGCGCTGTTGCTGGCCTGCTCGAAAAGCTGCCGGATGAGTTGAAGAGCAGCCCGGAGGCGAAGCTGCTTTGCACCGCTGCCGACCGCAAGGTCTATAACATCATTCATCTGATCTATCGCGCGAGGAACTATGAAGGCCATTCGAAAGATTACGAATTTTCGCGCGCTGGAATGGAGGAACATTGGCGCGCCGGTTACCACGATGCGAGACGGACATTGCGGCATCGCGAAGTGTTGCAGCGGCCGACCAATCACGAGGGTGTCTTTACATATGATCTTGCTGTAGACGGGCGCGAGTAGGAGCGGGGCTTCTGCGAGCGAATAGCAATGGCGCTCCGAATCGAAGACTATGCGCTGATCGGCGACTGCAAGACGGCAGCGTTGGTGGGCCGCGACGGCTCGATCGACTGGCTGTGTTGGCCGCGCTTTGATTCGGCTGCGTGCTTTGCCGCCCTTCTTGGGAGCGCTGACAACGGGCGCTGGCTCATTGCCCCGAAGGATCCAGTACTCGGCGCGGAACGGCGCTATCGTCCCGGCACGCTGGTGCTCGAAACCGAATTCCAGACCGACACTGGCTCTGCGACGGTGATCGATTTCATGCCTTTGGGCGACGGCGCCCATCTTGTGCGGATCGTGGTCGGTCGGTCGGGGCGAGTCGATTTTCAGACTGAGCTGGTGGTGCGCTTCAACTACGGGGCGGCCGTGCCATGGGTCGACCGGCTCGATGATGGCTCGATCAACGCGATTGCCGGCCCAGAGCGTGTTCTCCTGCGCACTCCGATCGCACTCTATG
Source organism: uncultured Xanthobacteraceae bacterium (assembly GCA_955652925.1). GTDB lineage: Bacteria > Pseudomonadota > Alphaproteobacteria > Rhizobiales > Xanthobacteraceae > VAZQ01. The sequence continues at coordinate 3,297 of CATPCO010000201.1, forward strand.
GCGAAGATCTTAGAACGGTCGGCGAGTTCACGGTCGAGGCTGGCCAGTCGGTTCCCTTTGTCCTCTCCTATGGAGCCTCTTTTGAAAATCCGCCGCCGACAATTGATCCACTCGATGCGCTGGCGCGCACGGAGGCATTCTGGCGCGAATGGAGTGATCGCTGTCCCGATGTTGGCCCTTGGACGGACGCGGTCAAACGCTCGCTCATCACATTGAAGGCTCTGACCTACGCGCCGACCGGGGGGATCGTCGCCGCGGCCACAACGTCACTTCCTGAGCGTCTCGGCGGCGTACGGAACTGGGATTATCGTTATTGCTGGCTGCGCGATGCCACCTTCACGCTGCTGGCTTTCATGAATCTCGGCTATCACGAGGAGGCGCGGGCATGGCGCGACTGGCTTGTTCGAGCGGTCGCCGGCAGCCCGAGCCAGGTCCAGATCATGTACGGCGTTGGTGGAGAGCGATGGTTGCCGGAGCTGACCGTCCCTTGGCTGCCGGGATACGAGAACTCGGCACCGGTGCGGATCGGCAATGGCGCCTCCGAGCAACTGCAGCTCGACGTCTTCGGCGAGATCGCCGACGCGATGTTTCAGGCGCTGAAAGCAGGTATGGCGCCATTGGAACGCGGCCAGGCGGTGCGGCCCGTCGTATTGGAGTATCTGGCAACGGCTTGGCGGCAACCGGACGAAGGCCTTTGGGAGGTGCGCGGCGGCCGCCAGCACTTCGTTCATTCCAAGGTTATGGCTTGGGTCGCGTTCGATCGCGCGGCGAACGAGCTGGAATCTCAAGCATTTCACGAGTCAGGAGGACGATGGCGCGAGATCGC
>CATPCO010000202.1 GCA_955652925.1 uncultured Xanthobacteraceae bacterium
CGGCCGTGCCGGCCTCGAAGGCACCATGTTGGGTCCTTCGATTTTCAGCGGGCGGGTCGCGGGCGGCTGGGCCGCGCACGCGGCGGGCTACGGCCCCGGTTTTGCCGGCAAGCCGAACCGGAATTGAGAAGCGTAGCCCGGATGAGCGAAGCGAAATCCGGGGGATCCCGCGTTTCGCTCCCGCTCAACGCGGGCTACTCTTCAACGTCGCGCACCGGTGTTTCCGGGATGAGCCCGCCGCGGCGGCGCGCCAGTGTCTCCTGCCCGGTTTGCGCCCATTCGCCAGCAACGGCGCGCTCCGCATAACGATCCCAAGTCTCCGACCAGTCGCCGAGCGAATAGCCGTGCCACGGTGAGGCGGGAGTGAGCGCAGGCAGTCCGAGCTCCTCCCAGATCGCGCGCGCATGCGCCATGAATTGCTTTGCGGGAAGCGCCAGTGGAGGTGCCGCATGCTTGAGCGTCGCATCAATCAGAAGCGTCGAATCATCGCTGTGGCGGCCCGATTTCGGTCCATGTCCGGCCGAGCGATGGGGCGCAATATGCGTGTCCTCGACAGGATTGCTGCGGTAGGCGAGCGACCAGAACACCGCGTCGGTATTGGCCGGATCGATATCCGCGCTCACCGCGACGCAGATCTTTCCGCAGTCTGCGAGCAGGGTGGAGGCGCCGTGCAGTCCGCGCCAGATCTCGGTGCGCGGGGTGCCCTGCGCATATTGCACAAAGATTACCTTGCGCAGATTGGAGAGCGGCTCGTGCAGCACGACGCGGGTGACGCCCTTGACCGCGAGCCGGTCGCGCAGATGCGTGAGGAACAACGGCTCCATCGCCACTTTCTTGAGCACGCTCGATTCGCTCGGCGTCACCTGGCTGATGATGGAGGCAAACACCGGCGAAGGCCGGTGCGTAATCGCAGTCACGCGCATGGACATGTTGAAGTCCTCAAGCGCGACATGGCCGTGGCTTTCCCCGAACGGACCTTCCGGCTCCAGGAGATCGGGATCGATCAGGCCTTCGATCACAATCTCGGCCTCGGCGGGAACGCAAAGATCGACTGTGATCGCCTTCGCCACTGATAAGGGGCGCCCCGCAAGACCGCCGGCGACCGCCATTTCGTCGAGATCAAGCGGGAGCTTCATGCCCCCGGTAAACATCGCAACCGGCGCGCAGCCGATCACGATCGCACAGGGCATCGGCTCGCGACGCTTCTGATATTTTTGCCAGTGCAGATATCCGCCGGCGCCGCCGATGCGCGAAGACATGCGCACGCCGAGCCGGTCGCTCGCTTTGAGCGCGGCCCGGTACGTTCCCATGTTTTGTACCCCGGTATCGGGATCGCGGGTGATGCACAGTGTCGCCGTGAGATAGGGCGCGGCATCGAAGCCCGGTGTGGAGACCGGCACCGGCAATAGGGCAAGCCCATGCTCGGCCCCGCGCAGTGCTTCCTCCCTGATCACCGTCGCGTGGCACGCAGCAGAGGAAATGACGGCCGGAGGAATGGGATTTGCGATCGCATTGAGCCATGCCGCCTCGATCTCTTCGACTGGGCGGCCCATGCCGACGGAATAGATTTCCGGCGAGGCTGCGAGCGCACCGACCGCGACTGGAATGTGATACGCCCGTCCGCGCGCGTCGACGACATTGGTGAACAAGAAAGCGCGCCGCTGATCCTCCCGCAGTCCGCCCTGGAATTGCCAGCGCACCAGCGGGTGCAACTCGGTATCCTTATTAATCGGACGATCGATCCGGACCAGCAGCCCGCGTTGTTCGAGCGCGGCAAGGTGCGCCTGAAAATCGAGCGGTGGGCCAACCTGCGTTTCGTCATTACGGCAGCTTTGCGGATCGAGCATCATGCTCGCCAGCGTACGATTTGATGCGATTGCAAAGCAATGCTGCTCTCTCATATCGTCGGCGGGCATTGCGCGGGAGGATCAGCCCCATGGGCGCGAAGCATTTCGGCGCTCGCGTGGCGCGGCTCGAGGACAAGCCCCTTCTCACCGGCCAGGCGAATTTCGTCAGTGACATAAGGCTGCCCGGCATGTTGCACGCCTGCTTCGTGCGCAGTCCGCATGCCCATGCAAGAATTCATTCCATCGAGGCGTCCGCAGCACGCAGGATGCCGGGAGTGCACGCCGTGCTTACCGCGCACGATCTGCCGCGGCGCATGGCAGAGCGCCAAATCCCGATGCTGGTGCCGAGCCCCTTCATCAGCATCCCACGCACGCAGAGCGTGCTTGCGAGCAAGGAGGTCTGCTATGTCGGTCAGGCCATCGCCGTCGTAATTGCCGCAAACCGCTACGCGGCCGAAGATGCCGCTGCGGCGGTGAAAATCCATTTTGAACTGCTTGGCGCGGTGAGCGATTGCCGCGCCGCGGCGGCCTCGGATGCTGCTTGCGCGCATAGCGATCTCCTGACCAACACCGCAGCATCGGTTGCGCTGGAATATGGGGATGTCACTGCGGCCTTCGCGAATGCGCCGCATGTGTTTGAACAAGAGATGTTCCTGCATCGCGGCGGCGC
>CATPCO010000203.1 GCA_955652925.1 uncultured Xanthobacteraceae bacterium
GTACGCGACATCGTGCATGGCTCGACGACCGGCACCAACGCGCTGATCGAACGCACGGGAGCGCGCACGGGCCTTCTCACCACGGCGGGATTTCGCGACCTGCTCGAAATCGGCCGCGTCATGCGCCCGATGGAGGGCATCTACGATATGTCGGTCGACCGTCCGCTGCCCCTCGTACCGCGGCGTTCATGTCTTGAGGCCATCGAGCGCATCGGAGCACAGGGCGAAGTCCTCGTGCCGCTCGATGAGCGTTCCGTCGAGCGGGCAGCCGAGATGTTCGCGCGCCAGGACATCGAGGCAATTGCCATCTGCTTTCTCTTCTCGTTCCTCAATCCCGATCATGAGCGGCGAGCAGCAGAGATTCTGGCGCGGCGCTTGCCGGGCGTTGCGATCAGCCAGTCGCACCAGATCAGCCCCGAATACCGGGAGTACGAGCGAGCCTCGACCACGGTGATGAACGGGTATCTCACGCCCGTGATGGGCGACTATCTCGATCGCCTCAAGCATCGGTTCGCAAAGGAGCTCGGCAGCGCGACCATCTTCGTCATGCAGGCCAATGGCGGGGCGACCACGGTCGACTCAGCGCGCACACGCGCCGTTGCCACCGTGAACTCCGGCCCCGCCGGCGGCGTGGTCGCGGCAGCATGGTATGGGCGCCAGCACGGCCGCGAGCGCATCGTCTCGGCCGACATGGGAGGCACCAGCTTCGACATCGGCCTGATCGAGCACGGCACCTCCCAGGTCACGACCGAGGGAAGCTTTCAAGGGCTGCCGGTCAAGCTGCCGATCCTCGACCTGCACATCATCGGAGCAGGCGGCGGCTCTATCGCCTGGGTCGACTCCGCTGGCGCGCTCAATGTCGGGCCGCGTTCGGCCGGCGCGGATCCCGGCCCAGCCTGCTATGGTCGCGGCGGACGGAATGCGACTGTGACTGATGCCAATCTGGTGCTCGGACGTCTCGATCCTGTTTCTTTTCACGGCGGCAGCACAAAGCTCGACGTGGCGACAGCGCGCGCGAGCATCGGTTCGATCGCGGAGCGGTTGCGGGTTTGCGTTGAAGAGGCGGCGCTCGGGATCATCAAGGTCGTGAATGCGAATATGGTCAAAGGCATTGCGACGGTGACGGTGCAGCGCGGGATCGACGTGCGGGAGTTCTCCCTGCTCTCGTTCGGTGGCGCAGGCGGGCTGCATGCGGTTGATCTCGCGCGCGAGCTGGAAATGCGCGAGGCAATCGTTCCCCCGTTAGCGGGCGTGTTCTCTGCCATCGGCCTCTTGGTGGCCGACGTGCGGCATGATTTCGTCACCGCGCTTGGAGGGCTTACCAGTACGTCCGCTGATCCGAACGAGCTTGAACAACGATTTGACGCCATGGAGTCTGTCGCACGGCAATCCTTGCGAGCAGAAGGCTTCGACGATTTCGCCATCGAGCTCGTGCGCAGTGCGGATCTCAAAGTGACCGGGCAGACCTACGAGCTGACAGTGCCGTTGCGGCAACCTGCTCCGGTCAGTTCGGAAGGAATTTCGGGGCTGGTCGAAGCGTTCGGCCAGCTCTATCGCGAACGCTACGCGTTCTTCTTCGAGGGCGAGCCGATCGAGCTGGTGAATCTCAGAGTTGCAGCATTTGGGCGCAATGCTTCCATCAAGCTTCCCCGGTTTGATGCGCAGGCGCTTGCGCCGCGCACAAGCGTGCGGCCGGTCTATTTCGAAAAGCTCGGCTATGTCGACACGTCGGTCTTTCAGCGCGAGCGCCTGCGTCCCGGCATCCGATTAACCGGGCCTGCCGTGATCGAAGAGGCGACTTCCGCCACTCTCATTCCGGCCGGGATCAGCGCTGACGTGGCCCCCGACCTCGGCCTGTTCATGCGTGTTGCGTCATGACCGACCTCGTCACCATGCAGGTGATCCGGTACGCGCTCGAACAGATCGCGGATGAAATGGGCTATACCCTCGTGCGAACCGGGCGCTCGACGCTGATCACCGAGATCAAGGATATTTCATGCGTCATCACCGATGCTGCCGGAGCGACGGTCGCCCAAGCGCATCACACGCCGAGCCTGCTTGCGGGTTTCGAAATCACCATGCGCGAGGTGGTGAAGACGTTTTCCCCGCAGGACCTTGCGCCTGGCGACGTCATTGTGACCAACGACCCCTATCGCGGCTGTCAGCACGTGATGGATCTTTATGCCATTGCGCCGGCGTTCCACGCCGGCGAGCTCGTCGGATTTGCCGGCAACATTGCGCATCACTCGGATCTCGGCGGCACGGCAGCGGGCGGAGTGGCTGGCGGCATACGCGAGATTTATCTCGAAGGCTTGCGCCTGCCGATGATCAAGCTTCTCAAGCGCGGCATTGAAGACAAGGAGTTGTTCGGGATCATCGCCAATCAGATCCGCTTGCCCGACAAGACTCTCGGCGATATCCGCGCCCAGATCTCCTCGTTGATGGTCGGCGTCGATCGCATCGACCGCCTGTTTCGGAAATACGGCAAAGCCGTCGTGCAGGACGCCTGCCGCGAGCTGCTCGACTACTCCGAACGGCGCATGCGCCAGGGACTGCGAAACATTCCCGCCGGCACCTACGAGGCGGACGATTTCATCGATGATGACGGCGTCAACGATCGACCGATCCGCGTCGGTATCAAAATCACGATCGATGGCGATCGCGCGATTGTCGATCTGACCGGATCGGATCCGCAGGCCGAGGGCAACACCAACTCGACCATCGCCAACACTTATGCCGCGGTCTACTACGTCATGATCGCGCTGGTGGATCCTCACATGCCGCCCAATTCCGGCTGCTACCGCCCGATCGAGATCGTAACCCGGCCCGCCACAGTCGTTGATCCTCTGCCTCCCGGCGCGGTGGCGGCACGCACCAACTGCTCGCAGAAGATTGTGGAAGCGATGCTGCGCGCGCTTGCTCCCGCGCTTCCGGATCGGGTGGTCGCCGGCGGTCATGCGCAGATCACCACCTGCGCCTTCGGCGGCCGCGATCCGAAGACGGCGGCACCTTTCATCTTCACGGACATTCAGGGCGGCGGGAACGGCGGCCGTCCCTATGCCGACGGAGCCGATGGGCAGGACAGCCATCTGCCCCGCTTCATGAATACTCCCGTCGAGGCGGTGGAGCAGCGCTTTCCCATCCGCATCGAGCGCTATGAGCTCGTCTGCGACAGCGGCGGCGCCGGCAAATACCGCGGCAGCCTTGCGCTCCGCCGCGATATCCGCGTGCTGTCCGGCCCTGTGAGCTTTGCCCGCTACGCTGACCGTCACAGGATCGCGCCGCGCGGCCTGTTCGGCGGCCATGACGGCACGACGGGAGAATTTTTGTTGAATCCCGGTACGCCGGAGGAGCGCAAGTTGAAGTCGAAAGGCCTCGACACTTTGCAGGCCGGTGACCTCGTGAGCTTGCGTCTGCCTGGAGCCGGAGGATACGGCGATCCGGTCGAGCGCGATCCTGCGGCCATCGAGCGCGATCTCCTTGACGGCAAGGTGAGCATCGCGAACGCCGAATCGGCGTACGCGGTCACGGTGGATCATCAGACATTGCGGGTCGATCGGAAGCGGTAAGCTGCGTACAGATGGGCTCTGTCATTCGGGGACCCGCAATCCAGCAATCTGTGTACCTTGTAATTAGCCGCGGTGGTTGTTGCCTTCCCGGCTCCCCTGACCGCGCGCGGTCCCGGCAATGACGGATTTAGAGCATGTTCCACTGAGATCGAGCCAGCAGGACCACCTCTCCCTCCGGGAGAGGTGCATGCTGCAACGCCACGGCGTGATGAACGTCATGGGAATCTGCCCTA
>CATPCO010000204.1 GCA_955652925.1 uncultured Xanthobacteraceae bacterium
CCAAGAAAGCGGCCGACGAAATGCGTCGCCGCATCGGAAGGCTTCTTGAACTGCCCTCGCCGTCCGGCCTCCACGTCATGACATTTCATGCCTTCGCGTTCCGTCTGCTGAAGAAAAATCCGGGCATGGCTGGGCTTTCCGAGGGGTTCCGGCTTTGGGATGCCCCCGAGCAAAGGCACGTCTTCAGCTCGCGCCGAATGTGGTGGAATGAAGAGACCGACATACTGGATATCATCGGAGGGGCGAAGGAGCGGCTGCTGGATGCCGATGGGTTCGCAGCCTCCATAGATCGTGACGACGACGCACTTGTTGAGGCTGTCGAATATTTCCGCGTCTATCAGCAGGCGCTACGAGACGCCGGCGCGATCGATTTCGCCGATATGGTTCCACTTGTCGTCAAGGCGATGAATGCAAACGAATCGTATCGCCGCTCGATCACGAGCGCCTATGATCATGTGCTGGTCGATGAATATCAAGACGTCAATCCTGGCCAGGTTGGTCTCATCGATCATTTCGTCAATGACGGGGTGAGGCTTTGGGCGGTCGGCGATGACGACCAGAGACTCTACGCCTTCCCGGCTTCCGATGTTCGCTACATCCTCGAATTCACAAAGAAATTCCCTGCCGCCGCCATCCACGCCCTCGATCGCAATTATCGTTCCTGTCCTGACATCGTATTGGCGGCAAAGCGGCTGATCCGCCACAACAGGCTCCGCTTTGACAAGGACTATCAGCCGACCCTCGCCGAACCCGGAGAACTGGTTATCAGAGGTTATTCATCGCCAGAAATCGAAGCGAGGCAGGTTGGGCGCGCCATCGCCGAGTTGATTCAACGCGGCTGCCCTGCGCAGGAGATCGCTGCTTTGTACCGGGCCGCTGCCGTCGGTCTGCCGTTGCAGACCGTGCTGAAGGAACTCGGGATCCCGTTCGAGGTGCGGGGAGGCGCAGACCTTTGGCAGGGCGTCGCGGCCAAGTTGGTGATCGGCGCTCTCCATTATTTGCGCGACGGCGAAAGTCCTCAAGCCATGAGCCGGTTGGGGTCCAACAAGCGCGGCCAAATTCTGCGCCAACAGCTGGATCAGATCAGGGCGGCGGTGCGCCATCAATTTGTGGTGTCTTGCACGCATGTGCAACGAATCGTAGCTGACGCCGTCCCGGGCCGGTCACCGGAACGGGAAAAGGCAGAATGGCGCGCCGTGGTCGATGCGGTGGTGGCGCTTGCGATTTCATGCTCGTCGCTTGACGAACTGGAGGCCAAGAGTGCGGAGCGATCGCGCTCACTTCGCGATCCGCCGCAGAATGCGGTTGTGCTCTCGACCATCCACTCGGCCAAAGGGCTGGAATGGGACACCGTTTTCATGATTGGGATGGAAGATGGCGTCCTGCCTCACACCAACTCCGAAGACATCGAAGAGGAACGGCGGGTTACGTATGTCGGCGTGACCAGAGCGAGACAGCGGCTGGGGCTCACGTACTCTGACGAACGTTACGGTGAAAGGTTGGAGCCTTCGCCCTTTTTGTCCGAAATCGCCGGTAGGGACCGGCGTTCCTGCATCTGGACGAGGCCAAAGCTGGGAGGGGCGGACGACCGACTGCCACTGCCCACGTCCGATGAACGGCAGCGCAACGTTGGGCAGGGCGAAAATACGGCAGGTTCACACCGGCCCAACCGCAATCGCGACGCGGCTGCGGTTCGTGCCGGCAAGGGCGCCAAAATGCCAAAGCGCAAAGGCGTGGGCGGTCCTGACTAAAGACTCCCGCAGCGCCTGGCTAAGTGCCGCGGATCGATTTCCGGGACATCATCGCCGACACACCAGCACGTCTGCTTGCTCGATGGCAACCCGGTCACCCGCCCTCGAACCACAAGAGGCGGCGGGCCTTGCCGGCATGTTCCGTCATGGCGCGATCGTTCAGGCCTGTGCATCTCAATGCGCATGGTCTGGCAGTATTTGCGATCGCGTTAGCTCAGGACGATCGGACGCCGGGCGGGTGCCACGGTCCTTTCCCGGGCCAAGCAAAATGCGTGGAGTAGGCTTTTTCAAGTTTGGCATCGCCGGTCTTGGTGAAGCGTAGACGCCGTTTCTGCCCTCTGTCAGGTCGAATGTATGCAGCGTCCGAGGGCACGAGATTCAGATCATGCACGTGAAATTGGAGAATGCGCAAAAGCCGGGACAGCCGCGTTAGGTTGCAGTCAATGACCTTCTCCAGGTAAGGGACGCGGCCGCAGCGCCATTCCTCCAGATCGTCGCGGCTCAGCAGTTGCATTCCAATGAGCACATCAATCGGTCTGACGACCTTGTCCTTCTCAAGGATAATTGCGACCACCCGGCTGATCTTCGGAAACAGCGGGTCGTCACGAAACGTTGCGACTGTTACAGCCCGCATTTGATTGGCTCCGCTTCACATCATCTTGTCCGGTTCGTCGAAGTGGCCCGTCTCCCGTGAGCAGGTTTGCAATTCTGCAGGATTTGCTTCCATCCATTTCGGGCGGCGACGGCAGCACGGAGAATGTTGATGTATTCGCTTGCAACGACCCGATCATCCGGTAACGAGAGCCCATTCTCGGCCTGTGATAGTAGCTCGCGCCTTGCCGCAGCACTGCGACCCAGTTGGAGCATGCGGCTGTAAACCTCTCAGGCGTAGGCGAATGTCTCACGCTTGCCGAAAGCGATGTCGAGCAGCCACTCGCGGCGTCCGGTCGCCGGTAGGCCGATCGTTTGCCTCTTGCAATTATGAAAAATGTGCGCCGCTTCGTGTACGACGAAATCGTCGAACTGGCCGTTGGGCCTGAAGTACGCCATGGACACGTAACACGTTGTCTCCTCGCTCAGGCCAACAAGTTTGGGGGCATCGTCGGAAAGCAGCTTCGAGCCGCAGCTTGCCAAGTAGAGATTCGACAAATTCCAAGCCGTCATGAGAAATCGTGATTGGTTCAATACCGGCTCTATGGTTGCTGGAGTGAGAAAGACAACGGAGCGCGCGAGCGCGTCCAGCACCGACTGCTGCTCCACTTTTGGAAAGAGCCCACGCACCATCGGCCCGACCTTGGTGCGGGTAAACGACACCACGTCCAAGTTGACGAGTTCCTCGGGCACAGTTGCGTGCCCGGCTCGGCTCTTGACCAGCGAGATAAGGGCTCCGCGCAACGCAAGGTCGCCTTGGCGCACGCGGGCCGTAAAGGTCTCGCCGGGCCAAGCGCGGAAGAGGGAATCATGCTCGCCGGTACAAAGATATCGCTCGATCGCGGCTTTCTGAAAGTTCGGCATGTGGCTTCGGCGGGCAATCGTTGTCACGCTTACTATGCCGTAGGCCGCTCGATAGCAACTGACCTCTGCACAAGTGCTAACGTCTTGGCGACGAGACCGGTACGATACACATCATGAAGATGGAGTCGCAACAATCCGATCGGGAGGTGCTGGCCGGGCTGGTTGAGCGCGTCACCTACCAGAATGCCGACAACGGATTTTGCGTCATTCGGGTCAAGGCGCGAGGCCACCGCGATCTCGTCACCGTCGTTGGCCATGCCGCCGTGATCTCCGCCGGCGAGTGGATTACGGCCGCCGGCGACTGGACGAACGACCGCACCCATGGCCAGCAGTTCAAGGCGCGGTTCCTCAAGACCTCCGCCCCCACGTCTGCCGAAGGCATCGAGAAATACCTTGGCTCGGGCATGATCCGCGGCATTGGCCCGGTCTATGCC
>CATPCO010000205.1 GCA_955652925.1 uncultured Xanthobacteraceae bacterium
AGCGATGTGCCCTATCCCGTGCAGATGGAACCGCACCTCGTGGTGGAATTCTACTCGCGCTGAGCGGCCATGGTAGGTTGGGTCGAGTGCTTCACGAGACCCAACACCAACGAACCCGCGTCAAAGTTGGGTCTTGCAAGGGGCTCGACCCAACCTACCGCTACCGCTTGTGGAAATAGTCAGGCGGTCGCGCTTTCGTTTACCGGCACGCCCTTTTTCTTCAGCAGGTCCTGCAATTCGCCCGCCTGAAACATTTCCCGGATGATGTCGCAGCCGCCGACGAATTCGCCTTTGACATAAAGTTGCGGAATGGTCGGCCAGTTGGAACGGGCCTTGATGCCCTCACGCAAGTCATCCGATTCCAGCACATTCAAGCCTTTATAGGTGACGCCGAGATGATCCAGGATCTGCACGACCTGGCCTGAAAACCCGCACATGGGAAACTGCGGTGTGCCCTTCATGAACAGCACCACGTCGTTGCCCTTGATCTCATTTTCGATGAATTGCTCGATAGCCATGAAAACCCTCATGTTCCGGCGCACCGCGCTCGCTCCACAAAGCTGATTTATATGTAGCCCAGCACTGGGCGTTCCCCAAGGGCCGATGGGGGCGGCCCGGTCACTTTTTCACCGGGGCGTAAAACGATCCTATCCTCATTCAGCGCTCCGGGATTCCCGTCTGTAATGCAAGGGCGTGCAGCTTGCCGCCCATTTCCGCCTTGAGAGCGTCGTAGACGATCTGGTGCTGCTGGACCCGCGACTTGCCGCGGAAACTCTCGGAAATAACGGTCGCGGAATAGTGGTCGCCGTCGCCCGCGAGATCCCGGATTGTCACTTCGGCATCGGGAATCCGTATTTTGATCAGCCGCTCGATGTCGTTTGCGTGCATTGCCATCGAAATATCCCCTGATCATGAAGCGGCGCCAGCCATATAGGCCGGCAACCATCCTTCAAATCGCTCGCGCAGTGTTGCAATGAGAATGGAACGGTCGTCCTGCACCGTCAATGCATCACCGCCGGTGAAGCCGAGCTGTCGCACCGGCACACCGGCCGAGCGCGCGCGCTGCATCGTCCTCTCGGAATGCGATGCTTTGACCGTCACGATGTAGCGGCCCTGGTCCTCGCCGAACCAGAAGGCATGCGCCGCAAGGGGTGCCCGATCGAGATCGGCGCCGATGTCCGAAGCCATTGCCATCTCGGCGAGCGCGACCAGGAGCCCGCCGTCCGAGACGTCGTGAACCGCCGTGGCCACGCCCTCGCCAATGAGCGTGCGAACGAAGTCGCCGTGGCGGCGCTCGGCAGCAAGATCAACCGGCGGCGGCGCGCCCTCCTCCCGCTCGCAGATCTCGCGCAGATAAATGGATTGGCCGAGCCACCCCGCGGTGTCGCCAATGAGGAGGATCGCTTCGTCAGCAGCCTTGAACGCAAGCGTGCAGGATTTTGTGAAATCCTCGATCAGCCCGACGCCGCCGATCGTGGGCGTCGGCAGAATGGCCCGGCCGTTGGTCTCGTTATAGAGCGAGACATTGCCGGAAACGACGGGAAACTCCAGCGCCCTGCACGCCTCGGCGATGCCGCGGACCGCCTCCACGAGCTCCCCCATGATCTCCGGCCGCTCGGGATTGCCGAAATTGAGGTTGTCGGTCACCGCCAGCGGACGCGCTCCGACGGCTGTGAGGTTTCGGCAGGCTTCCGCGACCGCCTGCTTGCCGCCCTCGAACGGATCGGCTTCGCAATAGCGCGGCGTCACGTCCGTTGTGAGAGCGAGCGCCTTGGGACCCTCTTTGATGCGCACCACAGCCGCATCCCCGCCCGGCCTTTGGACGGTGTTGCCCAATATGATGTGATCGTACTGCTCCCATACCCAGCGCTTCGAGCAAAGATCGGGCGCGGCAAGCAACCGCAACAGCGCCTCCATGGTGGGGATCGGAGGGGCCACATCGCTGCTCTTGATCGCCGCATGGGCAGCGCGCCGCGCGTGCGGCCGATCATAGACCGGAGCTTCGTCTCCAAGCTCTTTGATCGGCAGATCGGCGACAATCTTGCCACGGTGGCGGACCATGAATCGCCTGGTTGTCGTGGTCTCGCCGACCACGGCGAAGTCCAGGCCCCATTTGCGGAAGATCGCCTCGGCTTCCTGCTCCCGTTCCGGCCGAAGCACCATGAGCATGCGCTCCTGACTTTCGGAAAGCATGATTTCATATGCGCTCATGCCGGCCTCGCGGCACGGCACCCGATCAAGATCAAGGGTGACTCCGAGATCGCCCTTGGCGCCCATTTCGACTGCGGAGCAGGTCAGCCCAGCTGCGCCCATATCCTGGATGGCGATCACGCAGCCCTTGGCCATTATTTCCAGGCAAGCTTCCAGCAGGAGTTTTTCGGCGAACGGGTCACCCACCTGAACCGTCGGCCGCTTGTCCTCGTCGGCCCCTTCGTCGAATTCGGCGGACGCCATGCTGGCGCCGTGAATTCCGTCGCGGCCGGTCTTGGAGCCGAGATAGACAATGGGCATCCCAACGCCCGAGGCGGCGGCGTAAAAGATCATATCCTTTTGCGCTATTCCCACCGCCATCGCGTTCACGAGGCAATTGCCATCGTAGCGGGTATGAAACCGCATGCTGCCGCCCACCGTCGGCACACCGAACGAATTGCCGTAGCCGCCGATGCCCGCGACCACGCCGGCGACGAGGTGGCGCGTCTTGGGATGGGAAGGCGCCCCGAAGGAGAGGGCATCGAGGCAGGCGATGGGACGCGCACCCATGGTGAAGATATCGCGCAAGATGCCGCCTACGCCGGTGGCAGCGCCCTGATAAGGCTCGATATAGCTCGGGTGATTGTGGCTTTCCATCTTGAACACGACGGCAAGCCCATCCCCGATATCGATCACTCCGGCGTTCTCGCCGGGCCCCTGAATCACCCAAGGGGCTTGCGTGGGCAGCGTGCGTAGATGGATTTTTGACGACTTATACGAGCAGTGCTCGTTCCACATGGCCGAGAAAATCCCAAGCTCGGTCAAGCTGGGCGCACGGCCGATCAATTGCCGAATGCGCTCGTATTCATCGGGCTTGAGGCCATGGGCGGCGACCACTTCAGGGCTGATGCGCGGCTCCCGCGCGCCGCCTCTTCGAAGACCAGCGGGTGGCTTGGTGTTTGATTTTTTCTTCCTGACGGCGGCCTTCGCGACTTTGCCGCGCGCGGCGCTTCGGCGCTTGTTGCCTGTTATTGCCGGCCGTTTGGATCTTGCAGCCATGCGCGTCTATGCGGCCCGAGCAAAGTGCTCCGTCAATCCTGCGAACAGTCCGCGTCCATCCGTAGAGCCCAGCGCTGGCTCAACGTGGTTCTCGGGGTGGGGCATCAAGCCGAGCACATTGCCGGCCTCGTTGAGCACGCCGGCGATCGCGTTGGTGGCGCCGTTGAAATTCCAGGCAGGATCGAGCGCGCCCGCGGGATCGGTGTAGCGAAAGAGCACCCTGCCCTCCCTTTCCAACCGATTGATCGTGTCTGCGTCGGCGATGAAATTGCCTTCGCCATGAGCCGTCGGCACCCGGATCACCTGCCCGGCGTTGAAGCCGCGCGTAAACGGCGTATCGGAGCGATCCACGCGCAGATAAACATCGCGGCAGATGAATTTCTGTCCCGCATTGCGCATCAGCACACCGGGCAGAAGACCGGCTTCGCACAGGATCTGAAAGCCATTGCATACCCCGAGCACGAGGCCGCCCTTCTGCGCATGCATGCGCACGGCGTCCATGATGGGAGCGCGCGCCGCGATCGCGCCGCAGCGCAGGTAATCGCCGTAGGAGAAGCCGCCGGGAACCACGACGAGATCGGTGCCCTCGGGCAGGGCGGTATCGGCGTGCCAGACCGTGGCGGGTTCATGCCCCGAGATCAGCCGCAGCGCGCGCGCCATATCGCGCTCGCGATTGATGCCGGGGAAGACGACGACTGCGGATTTCATCTATGGGGTTGCGGCCCTTGCCTCACGCCGGTGACAACCACCTTCACATCATAGTTCTCGATCATCGTATTGGCG
>CATPCO010000206.1 GCA_955652925.1 uncultured Xanthobacteraceae bacterium
CGAGGTGAGCGAATGGCACAGCGTCAATGATCTCGGTCCCGCATTCGACGCCTTGAAGAGGGGCAACGTGCAGGCGTTCACGATGAGCCCGGATGGCCCCTCTCTCACGCAACGCGCGCTGATCGGGCAAATCGCGCTCGCCCGCGGCATTCCCGTTTTCAGCTGGTCGAGAGAGGGTTTACGAGCAAGTGCCGTGAGCTTCTGCGCGGTGGATGCCGATGCGGTCTGCGAGCATGCGGCCGTTTACGTCGACAAGATTCTCAAAGGTGCCAAGCCGGGCGAGCTGCCGGTGGAAGCGGCAACGAGGTTCGAGTGCCGCGTCAGCGCCAGGAATGCGAGGTCCTTTGGGCTGGCCATTCCAGCGTCATTGTCGGGACGCACGGATATCGTGATTGAATGAGTGGATAGCAGAGGTCAGAGGTCTGACCTCTGACAACCGACATCTGATCACGATAAGTCCATCGCCGACACGCCACCGTCCACGAACAAATTCGCGCCATAGACGAACGAGGAATCTTCACTCGCCAGAAACAGCACGGCCTTCGCCGCCTCCTTGGGCTCGCCGGGACGCTTGGCCATGTTGGCCACCGGCCGCGTCGGATCGAATTCATCCTTGCCAACAGGTGAGCCGATCTTGTTCGGCACAATTGCGTTCACTCTGATTTTGTGGGGCGCAAGTTGCGCCGCCATGGCGCGCGTCAGATTGGCGACGCCTCCTTTGGCAGCGGAGTAGGCAAGCGCGCGGCTGCGTCCCACGAAGCCCGATGTCGAGCCGATATTGACGATCCGCCCGCCTGTGGACTGTTTCGCCATCTGCTGCGCTGCGTGCTTGCCCATGAGGAACTGGCTTTTAAGGGTGACGGCCAACACGCGATCCCAATCTTGCTCGCTGAGATCGAAGATGTGCTTGTTGTCGGAGATCGCGACGTTGTTGACCAGAATGTCAATGCGTCCGAAACGCGCCACCACCCGCGCAATCAAGGCGGTCACCTCCTCCCCGCGCGAGACGTCGGCAATGAACAATTCGGCCTCTCCGCCCTGTCCTTTGATTGTCGTGCACACGCGCTCTCCGCGCGGCTTGTCCATGTCGACCACGGCTACCTTGGCCCCTTCGGCTGCAAACAATTTGGCGATTTCCTCTCCGATATTTCTTCCGGCGCCCGTGACGATCGCCACCTGGTCCTTGAGCTTCATCTCGTTCGTCCTTCTGTTCGCCGCTCCATAGCGCCAGCCGCGCGGCGGAGGCAACGAGGGCGCCCTCGCCTCTGCGTCCACAACGTGATAAAAAACCCATGCGGATCAAGGATCTTTGTGATGACGGCGCCCCTGAAAGCCATTGCCAAGTCTGACATTGCGGATCTGATGCACCAGACCGGTTTGCGCGCCAGAACGGCCGCGAGCGTGCTCGCGCTTGCCCCGGCGCGCCAGAAGGACGACGCGCTCGCCGCGGCGGCGGAGCAAATTCGAGCCCGCACCGGTGACATCCTTGCCGCCAACGCCCGCGACCTGGCAGAAGCAAAAGCCTCGAATGCCACGGCCGCCTTTCTTGACCGGCTTGCGCTTGATGAAAAGCGCGTCAATGCCATGGCGGCAGGTCTTGCAGTCGTGCGCGGCCTACCTGATCCAATCGGCAGCGTAACCGAGCGCTGGCAGCGCCCGAACGGGATGATGATCGAGCGGGTGCGCGTGCCGCTTGGGGTGATCGGCATCATTTACGAAAGCCGCCCCAACGTGACCGCCGATGCGGCCGCGCTTTGCCTCAAAGCGGGCAACGCTGCCATATTGCGCGGCGGCTCCGAGAGCTATCGCTCGAACGCAGCGATTCATGCCGCGTTGCTCGTCGGCTTGCGTAACGCCGGCCTGCCGGAGAGTGCGATTGAGCTCGTGCCCACGCGCGAACGCAGTGCCGTCGGCATGATGCTTGCGGGCCTCGATGGCGCGATCGATGTCATTGTGCCGCGCGGCGGCAAGAGCCTGGTCGCGCGTGTGCAGCAGGAAGCCCGCGTGCCGGTGTTTGCGCATCTTGAGGGCATTTGCCACGTCTACGTGGACAAGACCGCCAAGCTCGATATGGCCAAGGCCATTGTGCTCAATGCCAAGATGCGCCGCACCGGTGTGTGCGGCGCGGCCGAAACGCTTCTCGTCGATGCCGCGGCAGCAAGCTCACATCTTTGCCCTTTGGTGACCATGCTGCTCGATGCGGGCTGTGAGGTGCGCGGCGATGAGGGCACGCGCGCAAGCGATGCTCGCGTCAAGCCGGCGAGCGAAGCCGACTGGTCGACGGAGTATCTCGACGCCGTCATCTCGGCCAAGGTCGTCACCGGTCTTGATGCCGCAATCGCGCATATCGAGCGCTACGGCTCCCATCATACCGACGCTATCGTCACGGAGGATGCGGCCGCGGCAGAAAAATTCCTGCGCGAGGTCGATTCCGCTATCGTTCTGCACAATGCTTCAACGCAATTTGCCGATGGCGGCGAGTTTGGATTCGGAGCAGAAATCGGGATTGCCACCGGTCGCTTTCACGCGCGTGGTCCAGTGGGCGTCGATCAGCTCACGAGCTTCAAATATCGCGTGCGCGGCAGCGGACAGACGAGGCCGTAAAGTCCTGTGGAAGCATCGCTCGCCGAGCTTGCGTCCATGGGCGTGCATCCCCCCCAGCCATCAGCACTGCGGGAGCGTGTCCGCCTGCCCCCGCATGGCCGCAGGATGCGGATCGGTTTGTTTGGCGGCACGTTCGATCCGCCGCACCTCGCCCATTTCGGCGCTTGCCTCCTTGCCATGAAGCGCCTCAACCTCGACCGGGTTTGGTGGCTCGTCACGCCGGGTAATCCGCTCAAAGATACGCGCGGCCTGGCCCCGCTCGAGGATCGGATTGTTGCGGCGCGCGCGCTGGCGCGGCACCCGCGCATCGAGGTGATCGGGCTCGAGGCGCAAATCGGCACGCACTACACCTACGAAACCATCGCCTATCTGCGTAAGCGCGCTCCGACGGTGCGTTTCGTCTGGATCATGGGCGCCGACAATCTGCGCAGCTTTCACCGGTGGCAGAACTGGCGCGGCATCGCCGCCTTGGTCCCGATTGCGGTCGTGGACCGGCTTGGACCAAGCCTTTACGCGAGCGCCAGCACTGCTGGTCAGGCGCTCGCGCGCAAGCGCATCCCGGAAGACTTGGCCAAGTCCCTGCTCGATCGGCGACCGCCGGTCTGGGTTTATCTGCATGGGCTCAAATCGCCGCTTTCCTCGACGGCGCTGCGCGCCGCACGAGCGGGGGCGCAGCCGCCGCGCACTCCTGAAATTGTCCGATCAATGACAAAATCCGATGCAAAATTGCCACACAGTCTGACCGGCGGAACGTCGTCCCGTTGAAACTATAAGCCGGCCATGCCTATCTAATGATTGCCCCTGCTTCGCCCGGGGCATTGAGTGCAGACGAAAGGAAAGGAACCTGCCCACACCTGCATTTGCCCGGCTTGGCGCCCGCAGCGCCGCGCCCGCGATCTCCCAGCAGCGACCCGCAGCCGAGGAGGTCCTTCGATTGGTCCTCGCTACTCTCGATGACATGAAAGCCGAGGACACCCTCCCCATCAACATTACCGGCAAGACCACGATCGCCGACTTCATGGTTGTGACCTCAGGCAGGTCGCAACGTCATGTTGGCTCCATTGCCGATCGCGTTTTGGAGGCACTTCACCGGGCAGGAGTGCCTGACGCCCGGGTCGAGGGCATGCCCCATTGCGACTGGGTGCTCATCGACGCGGGCGACGTGGTTGTCCATGTCTTCCGGCCGGAAGTGCGCGCCTTCTACAATCTCGAGAAAATGTGGACGTCGAATTCGCCTGCCAGCCGTCGCGCGACCTGATCCGCCGCGCTGCCGCTTGAGGGGGTTGGGCGTCAGCGTCTATCGTGGCGCATGCGCATGATGGTGGCCGCTGTCGGCCGGCTCAAGCAAGGTCCCGAACGCGAGCTTGCTGAGCGCTATCGCAAGCGCGTGGCCGATGCGGGTCGCTCCGCCGGTATCACGTCCCTCGATATCATCGAGATCAGAGAGAGCAGGGCTGGTGACGCTTCCCGGCGCATGCTGGAGGAATCGATAGCCATGGCCAATGTCATTCCGGATGGCGCGGTTGTGGTGATTCTCGATGAGCGGGGAGAGAATATGAGCAGCCCCGCTTTCGCCGGCCGGTTACAGGGCTGGCGGTCCGAAAATAAGCCTGCTGTTGTTTTTGTCATTGGCAGCCACGACGGGCTCGCACCGAGTCTGCGCGAGAAAGCAGTCCTTGCCATCGCTTTCGGTCAAGCCACCTGGCCCCATCAATTGCTGCGCATCATGCTCTTGGAACAGCTCTACCGCGCGCTCACCATTCTCACCGGGCACCCCTACCATCGGAAGTAGGTGATTGCGGGGCGCCTCCGGATGACGCCGTCCATTATTGTCGCTGTAGAGTGCGCGGCGAACGTCTTCCCGTGTGCTGATGTTAGTCTTAATCCGGCGCCAATCGTGGCGCCTAGTGCGGCTGGCTCTGTTCTTGCTTCAAAAGGATTCATGCGCCTGGTGCGGATGTCCTGCCCAATTGTCGGACGCGTGGTTGTGGTGACCCTTGCCCTTCTGCCACTGGCGCACATGCCTGCCCCCGCGCAGACACCCTTGCCGGTCCCCCGCAATGGGTCCGCGACCGAGGGCAAGCCGCTGGTGCTTACCCCTCCGAGTGTCGAAGGTCTCAGGCAGCGGGACAGGGAGCTCGAGGCACTGCGGACCGAGCAGCGCAAGACCCTCGAAAAAGAGGCAAAGCTCAAGCGCGAGATCGAGCTGATCGGAGACGATCGCCGCAAATTCAACCAACAGATCATCGACACCGCGGCGCGGGTGGCGGTGGTTGAGGAGCGAATCGCGAGCACGCAAGAGCGGCTGCAACCGCTTGAGGACAGCGAGCAGGCGCTGCGCATCTCACTGCAGCAACGGCACAGTCTCATTGCCGAGGTGCTCTCCGCGCTCCAGCGCATTGGCCGGCAGACACCGCCTGCCCTCATGATCAGAGCAGAGGATGCTCTGCTTTCGGTGCGCTCGGCCTTGGTGCTGGGAGCTGTGCTGCCGGAGTTGCGCCAGCAGGCGGAGTCGCTTTCGGTTGATCTCAACGAGCTGGTGCGCCTGCGCAAAGAGATCGCGCAGGAGCGCGACAAGCTCGCGCGCGACCTGTTTGTGCTCGCCGACGAGCGCCAGCGCCTCGCGCTCTTCATCGAGGAGCGGCAGAAACGGCAAGCCGACGCGGAGCAGGCATTGGGTGCCGAGCGCAAACGCGCCGCCGACCTGGCGCGTCAGGCGCAAAGCCTTACGCAACTCATCACGCAGCTGGAGCAGGGTCTCGATGCCGGCTCGCGTGCCGCGCGCTCGACCGCCCGCGCAAGCGATGACCGCAAGGGGCTCGATCGTCCCGACCTCGCTGCTTTCAAGGACCCGGGCCGGCTAAGCCCGGCAATTGCCTTTGCTGCCGCTAAGGGGCTTCTGCGGCTGCCGGTCAATGGAGAAAAGATCAGGGAGTTCGGGTCGCCCGACGGCCACGGGGGAACCGAAAAAGGCATTTCCATCGCGGCTCGACCGGGACGCCAGATCACGTCTCCGTGTGACGGATGGGTCGTTTATGCCGGAAGCTTCCGCAATTATGGCCAACTCTTGATCCTTAATGCCGGCGGCGGTTATCATGTCTTGCTTGCAGGAATGGAAAGAATATCGGTTGACTTGGGGCAATTCGTCGTTACGGGAGAGCCCGTTGCGGTGATGGGTGGCGGAGTCTCATCAACCGGTGTGCTCGCGGGCGGTTCCGGCCAGCCCGTACTATACGTGGAGTTCCGAAAGGACGGAGTACCCGTCGATCCAGGCCCATGGTGGGCCGCAACTGAAGCCCAGAAGGTTCGCGGATGATGCGCAAGACTTCTCTCATTCTCCTCGGCGCGGCGGCCGGCGTGGCCGCGACGCTGGTTGCCACCCAGCCCCGCCTGTTGGACGGCGCGCGCGCCCAGGCGGCCGCGGCGGACACCTATCGCCAGCTCAGCCTTTTCGGCGATGTTTTCGAGCGCGTCCGCGCCGATTACGTGGAGAAGCCCGACGACAGCAAGCTCATCGAATCCGCGATCAACGGCATGCTGGCGGGGCTCGACCCCCATTCCAGCTACATGGATTCCAAGAGCTTCCGCGACATGCAGGTGCAGACTCGCGGCGAGTTCGGCGGGCTCGGCATCGAAGTCACCATGGAAGAAGGGCTGATCAAGGTCGTCGCGCCGATCGACGACACGCCGGCGGCCAAGGCCGGGATCATGGCCAATGACATCATCACCCATCTCGACGACGAGCCGGTTCAGGGTCTCACGCTCAACCAGGCGGTCGAAAAGATGCGCGGTCCCGTGAACACCAAGATCAAGCTCAAGATCATGCGCAAGGGCCAGGACAAGCCGGTCGAGGTGGCGATCACGCGCGACATCATTCGCGTGCGGTCGATCCGTTCGCGGCTCGAAGGCGATGACGTCGGCTTCATTCGTGTTACCCAGTTCAACGAGCAGACTACGGATGGCCTCAAGAAGGCGATCGCCGACCTTTCGACCCAGGCGGGCGACAAGCTCAAGGGCTTTGTCATCGACCTGCGCAACAATCCTGGCGGGCTGCTTGATCAGGCGATCTCGGTGTCGGACGCATTCCTGGAGAAGGGCGAGATTGTCTCGACCCGCGGGCGCAATCCGGAAGAGACGCAGCGCTTCAATGCACGCGCGGGCGACCTAACCAAGACCAAGCCGGTCATCGTCCTGATCAATGGCGGCTCAGCGTCGGCCTCGGAGATCGTTGCGGGAGCGTTGCAGGATCACCGGCGCGCGACAGTGATCGGCACGCGGTCCTTCGGCAAGGGATCGGTCCAGACGATCATTCCGCTCGGCTCAGGAAACGGCGCGCTGCGGCTCACCACGGCGCGCTACTTCACACCGTCCGGCCGTTCCATCCAGGCCAAGGGGATTTCGCCGGATATCGAGGTCCTGCAAGACGTTCCGGAGGAGCTCAAGGCGCGAACGGATACCCGTGGCGAAGCATCGTTGCGCGGGCATCTCAAGGCGGAGGGGGACGAGCAGACCGGCTCCCAATCCTATGTTCCTCCCGACCCGAAGGATGACAAGGCACTCCATACCGCGCTCGACCTCATCCGCGGTATTGTGAAGAATTCGGCTTATCCGCCCAATCCGAAAACGGCGGTCCCGAATTAAAGCCGGGGCACGCAGATGTTCATCGGGGCGGCTGATTGCCGCCCCGAATTTTTTTGGCGGACCGGCGCCGGGCTCAAGACGCCGAGCGGCCGGACCGGTAAACGAATCGTTAACGCTTGTGAATGCTACTCTTTCGCGATGATTCGCGAGCGATGACCCATGCCGGCAGATGACCTCAGCGCCCCTCTCGGGCAGGACAAAAGACCGCGCCAGCGCAGGAATGGGCTATCGCTCTTGCAGCTTCTGGCCGCGGCGATGGGCGCCTTGGCCATTACCTTTATCGGATGGGCAATGCTCGTGGAGGATCCGCTTGGGGGAGAACCGGTGGCGATTGCTCCCGTCGATCTTGCGGCCGCTTCCAAGCGTAAGCCGCAAAAGCCCGAGCCGGCTGTGTCCCAGCAGGGCACTGGTCCATCCCGCGATGGTAACGATGGCGCGGGCAACGAACCGCCAGCGGTGGCGCTGCCACCCAGCAGGACCGTGACCATCATTGACGGGACGAGCGGCCAGCGCCGGGAGATCGTCATTCCCGGTCCGGCAGATTCGCCGGGCAGAGAGCCGTCCGCGGCTGCGCGTCCCGCTCGCGGCGCGCTGCCCAAAGCCGCACCGGACGGGCGCCCCTCAGCACGTACGATTTCGGTGCCCTGAATTCCGCCACCCTAATAACCTTCCCGCGCGTGCGGGGCAGGGCAATCGCATAAGAGCAAGCTGTACGCTAAACCGAGGCCGCGAAGCGTAGGGGCGGGTTTCAAACCCGCCCTCGTTCGGCATTCACGGTGTGTGAGGTTGATCCGAGCTTAGCCGTACGAACTTCGATTCAGAAGCTGATGACGGCAATTCTCTCGCAGCGAGCCTGTGGCACAAGGGCGGGTTTAAAACCCGCCCCTACAAGCCTCGCGACCGCGATGTGCTTTCGGTCCGGGGTTTGCGGGACGCTTGTCATATGCGATTGCCCTGGCGTGCGGGGGAGCGAAGGGTGTGGGGTGCCGGCTTCGCGGCCAGTAGAAAACACGACGCCGGCCCGCTACGACAGTTCACGTAACCCGAGCTGTTGCGTAGCCCAAATGCCCCCATTCGAATCCCTGCCCTATCGGCCTTGCGCCGGGCTCGCCGTATTCAATCGCAAGGGCCGTGTTTTCATTGGCCGCCGCATTGATGGCCCCGAGCATGTCGACGAAACCCATGCCTGGCAGATGCCTCAGGGAGGCATCGACCCGGGCGAGGATCCGTGGCCGGCTGCACTGCGCGAGCTTTACGAGGAAACCAATATCCGCTCGATCGAGAAGCTGGGCGAGATCGAGGAATGGCTTACGTATGACATTCCGCGAGAGATCGTCGGTCAGGCCTGGGGCGGGAGATATCGCGGCCAGACGCAGAAATGGTATGCGCTGCGATTTACCGGCGACGAAAACGAGATCAACATCGCCTCCCCGGCGGGGGGCCATGACCCCGAGTTCGTGGAATGGCGATGGGAGCCGCTTGCGAATCTCCCCGCAATGATCGTGCCGTTCAAGCGCCCAGTCTATGAGCGGGTCGTTCAGTCTTTTGCGAAGTTTGCATCTGCGTCCGAGGCTCGCCGGCGCGGGTGAGGCCGCCCGCAAACAGGAGTTTACGAGGCTTGCAGTGCCGCCTGAAGCGCGCGCAACTGCTCCAGCTTGCGGGTAAGCTTGTCGCGCTGCCAATCATCCGTGCTGTCGGCCACGTCCTCTTCCGTATCCTTGATCGTCCCGGCAAGCACCGCCAGATCGAACTCTTCAATCGGCACTGCCGTATCGGCAAGCACGGTGAGGCCGGAAGGTCCTACCTCGGCAAAGCCGCCGTTGACCACGACCCGGAGCTCTTCCCCGCCTTCCCCGTAGATGACCAGAACTCCCGGCCGCAAAGTGGTGATCAGAGGCGCGTGTCCGGCGAGCACGCCGAAATATCC
Source organism: uncultured Xanthobacteraceae bacterium (assembly GCA_955652925.1). Lineage (GTDB taxonomy): Bacteria > Pseudomonadota > Alphaproteobacteria > Rhizobiales > Xanthobacteraceae > VAZQ01. Next base: position 9,173 of record CATPCO010000206.1, read on the forward strand.
TTCCGAGCCCGGCACGTCGACCTGAACGACTGGGCTGTCGAACAGCACTTTTTCCGGCGAGACCAGGTCGAAGTGAAAGGGGGCCATATCAGGTATCGGATGTCAGATGATTATGCTGCTTCGGCGGCGAGCTTTTTGCCTTTCTCCACCGCCTGCTCGATGGTGCCGACCATGTAGAACGCTGCTTCGGGCAGGTGGTCGTATTTTCCCTCGCACAGTCCTTTGAAGCCGCGAATGGTATCTGCAAGCTCCACGAACACGCCCGGCGTGCCCGTGAACACTTCTGCGACGTGGAAAGGCTGGGACAGGAAGCGCTCGATCTTGCGCGCGCGCGCGACCGTGAGCTTGTCTTCTTCGGAAAGCTCGTCCATGCCGAGAATCGCGATGATGTCCTGCAAGGCCTTGTATCGCTGCAGGATCTGCTGCACCTGACGCGCGACGTTGTAGTGCTCCTCGCCGACGACCAGGGGCGAGAGCATGCGCGAGGTTGAATCGAGCGGGTCCACGGCCGGATAGATGCCCTTCTCCGCGATTGAACGCGAAAGCACCGAGGTCGCATCGAGATGGGCAAACGAGGTCGCAGGGGCCGGATCGGTCAGATCGTCGGCAGGCACGTAGATCGCCTGCACCGACGTGACCGAACCCTTGGTGGTGGTGGTGATACGCTCCTGCAGCGCGCCCATGTCGGTTGCCAGCGTGGGCTGATAGCCGACCGCGGACGGGATGCGGCCGAGCAGAGCGGAGACTTCCGAGCCGGCCTGGGTAAAGCGGAAGATATTGTCGACAAAGAACAGCACGTCCTGCCCCTGGTCGCGAAAATATTCCGCGACGGTGAGGCCGGAAAGGCCGACGCGGGCGCGCGCCCCCGGGGGCTCGTTCATCTGGCCGTACACCAGCGCGCATTTTGACCCTTCTGCCGAGCCGTTGTTTTTCTTCGGGTCCTTGTTGACGCCGGAATCGATCATCTCGTGATAGAGGTCGTTGCCTTCGCGCGTGCGCTCACCCACGCCGGCGAATACGGAGTAGCCGCCATGCGCTTTGGCGACATTGTTGATCAGCTCCATGATGATGACCGTCTTGCCGACGCCGGCGCCGCCGAACAGGCCGATTTTGCCGCCTTTGGCATAAGGCGCGAGCAGATCGACGACCTTGATCCCGGTGATCAGAATCTGCGATTCGGTCGACTGCTCGGTGTAGGCAGGCGCGTCCTGATGGATCGCGCGGCGTTCGCGATACGATACCGGGCCGGCCTCGTCGACCGGATCTCCGATCACGTTGATGATGCGGCCGAGCGTGCCGTCTCCGACCGGCACCGCGATCGGCTGGCCGGTATCGGTCACTTCCTGACCGCGCACGAGCCCCTCGCTCGTATCCATGGCAACGGTGCGCACGGTTGACTCGCCGAGATGCTGGGCGACTTCGAGCACCAGGCGATTGCCCTGGTTACTGGTCTCCAGCGCATTGAGAATTGCGGGCAGATGTCCTTCAAACTGCACGTCGACGACCGCGCCGATAACCTGGGTGATGTGTCCGGCTGGATTGGACTGGTTAGCCATTCTTATTGTCCTCAACGTTGCGTCTGTTTGCCCTCACCTCGCCGAGGACTGAGCTTACGAGTTTGTTGTTCGTACGATTACCTGGCAACTGCTCATCACACCGCCGCCTCCGCCCCCGAGATGATCTCGATCAGCTCCTTCGTGATCATCGCCTGCCGGGTACGGTTGTAGCTGAGCGTCTGCTTGCGGATCATTTCGCCGGCGTTGCGGGTGGCGTTGTCCATCGCGGTCATCTGCGCGCCGTAGAACGACGCCGAGTTCTCCAGCAAGGCACGGTAGATCTGCACGGCCACGTTGCGCGGCAGGAGCTCAGCGAGGATTTCATCTTCCTCCGGCTCGTACTCGTAGCTCGCGCCGCCCATATCGTTTGCCTTCCCGGGCTCGAACTCGGGCGGAATGATTCGTTGCGCAGTCGGAATCTGCGCCATGACCGACTTGAAACGCGAGAAGAAGAGGCTGCACACGTCGAAAGCGCCCGCGTCGTAGAGCCGAATGATCTTCTCTGCGATGCTCTCGGCGTGCTCAAAGCCGAGCGTGCGTACACTGCGCAGCTCGATATGCTCGATGATCTGCCTCTCGTATAGTCGTCGCAGCTGCTCGTAGCCCTTGCGGCCAACGCAGAAGAACTTGACCTCCTTGCCCTGCGCCACAAGCGCATTCGCCCGCTCACGCGCAAGCCGCACGATGGCTGAGTTGAAGGGGCCGCAAAGTCCCCGCTCCGCCGTGCAGACAAGAAGCAGATGCACGTTGTCGCTGCCGGTCCCGGACAACAGGCGCGGGGCGCTGGCGAGATCACCAAGCGCGCCGGCAATATTGCCCAGCACCTTGCCCATATGCTCGGCGTAGGGCCGCGCCGCCTCGGCCGCCGCCTGGGCACGCCGCAGCTTCGATGCCGCCACCATCTGCATTGCCTTGGTGATCTTCTGGGTCGCCTTGGTCGCGGCGATCCGAACGCGCATGTCTTTGAGGCTGGGCATGAGTCCGTCGTCTGCTAGGCGAACGTCTGCGCATACTTATCGACCGCCGCTTTGAGCTTGGCCGCGGTGGCGTCGTCGAGATCCCTCGTCTCGCGTATCGCATCGAGGATTTCGGGGTGCTGGCCACGGATTACTCCGAGCAGTCCATGCTCGAATGCGCGCACCCGATCGACCGGGATGGGATCGAGATACCCGTTCACACCGGCATAGATGACCACCACCTGCTCTTCCATCTTCAACGGCGAGAACTGCGGCTGCTTGAGGAGCTCCGTCAAACGTGAGCCGCGGTTGAGAAGGCGCTGTGTGGTCGCATCAAGATCGGACCCGAACTGCGCAAAGGCGGCCATCTCGCGATATTGCGCCAGCTCCCCCTTGATGCGGCCGGCCACCTTCTTCATCGCCTTCGTCTGGGCCGAGGAGCCGACGCGCGAGACCGAAAGTCCGACGTTCACCGCCGGCCGGATGCCCTGATAGAACAAATCGGTTTCCAGAAAGATCTGCCCGTCGGTGATCGAGATCACGTTGGTCGGAATATACGCCGAGACATCGTTGGCCTGCGTCTCGATGATCGGCAACGCGGTGAGGGTGCCACCGCCTTCCTTGTCGCTCATCCGGGCGGCGCGCTCGAGCAGCCGCGAGTGCAGGTAGAAGACGTCACCGGGGTACGCCTCGCGCGATGGCGGACGGCGCAACAGCAGCGACAGCTGCCGATATGCCTGCGCGTGCTTGCTGAGGTCGTCGTACACGATGAGAGCGTGCTGGCCCTTCTGCATGAAGTACTCGCCCATCGCGCAGCCCGCGTACGGCGCCATGAACTGCATCGGCGCCGGGTCGCTCGCGGTGGCGGCGACGATGATGGTGTTCTGCAGTGCGCCCGCCTCCTCAAGACGCGCCGCCACCTGGGCGACCGTCTGTCGCCGCTGTCCGACGGCGACGTAGATGCAGACGATGCCGCTGTCCTTCTGGTTGATGATGGCGTCTAGCGCCACCTGGGTCTTGCCCGTCTGCCTGTCGCCGATGATCAGCTCGCGCTGTCCCCGGCCGATGGCGAACATGGCGTCGATGGCCTTGATGCCTGTCTGCATCGGCGTGGTCACCGCCTGGCGGAAGATGACGCCGGGCGCGACGTTCTCGAGGGGCAGGCTCTGCGCCGTCTCCACCGGGCCCTTGCCGTCGAGCGGCTCACCGAGCGCGTTGACGATGCGACCGATCAGCTCATCGCCGACGGGAACCTGCGCGATGCGACCCGTCGTCCGGACGGTGTCGCCTTCCTGGAGGTGCTGGTACTCACCCATGATGACCGCGCCCACGCCATCCTCCCGGAGGTCGAGCGCGAGGCCGAGCACCGGCTGTCCGCCGGGTGGCGCTGGGAACTCGAGCAGTTCACCGGCCATGGCCTGCTCCAGTCCGTAGATGCGCGCAATGCCGTCACCGACCGACGTGATCACGCCCTCGTGGGCGTCGACGACAGGGGCGTCGAAGCTGGC
>CATPCO010000207.1 GCA_955652925.1 uncultured Xanthobacteraceae bacterium
CAATCACGCCGCTTTCTCCAGCCATGCCTTCGGATTGCCGCAGGGGCCGCCGCTTGCGGACAAGGCGCGTACCAGCTCCGCCATGGATTGAAGATTGTGGATCGGCCGCAGCTGGTCGACGTGCGGCACCATGGCCCGAATGCCCTTGGCCTTCGCCTCGAAGCCGGAAAAGCGCAACAGCGGATTGAGCCAGATCAGCCGGCGGCACGAGCGATGCAAGCGGTCGATCTCGAACGCAAGCCGCTCGTCGGGGTCGCGCTCAAGCCCGTCGGTGATAAGAAGCACGATCGCGCCCTGGGTGAGCACGCGCCGCGCCCACAGCTTGTTGAATGCGCGCAGCGAGCTCGCAATCCGCGTGCCGCCGGACCAGTCGGGCACGCTCGCTGCGACCGTCGCCAGGCTTTCATCCGGATCCTTTGCCTTGAGCGCGCGGGTGACATTGGTAAGCCGGGTGCCGAACAGGAAGGTGTGCACGCGCTTGCGCGCATCGGTGACCGCGTGCAGGAAATGCAAAAAGAGCCGCGTGTACTGGCTCATGGAGCCTGAGATATCGAGGAGTGCCACGACCGGGGGCGCCTTGACGCGTGGTCCGAGATATTTGAGATCGATCACCGCGCCGCCCGCCTTGAGGCTTGCGCGCAGCGTGCGCCGGATGTCGACAATATGTCCGTGCCGATGCGGCGCAAGCCGGCGCGTCTTAACCTCGTCGAGCGAGAGCACGAGGCGTTTGATCGCCGCTCTGGCGGCAGCGATCTCGTCCGCCGTCATCTGCGCAAAATCCTTCTTCTGCAGCACCTCGCGGTCGGACACGGTAAGCCGCGCGTCGGTTTCGAGCTCGGGCGGCTTGCGCTCCATCTCCCCTCGGCTGGCGAGCAGCGCCTGCGCAACCCGTTGCGCCCCGGGCGGCGGCTTCTCCTCGGGAACGGGCGCCTGCGGCAGCATCGCCGCGAGCAATTTGTCGATCCCGCCGCGGCGGCGGAAGAAGATGCGAAAGGCCTGATCGAACAGAATGGAATGCTCGTGCCGCTTCACGAAGACGGCATGCAGCGTCCAATAGAAGTCCTCGCGTGTTCCGATCCCTGCCGCCCGCACCGCGGAAAGTGCATCGATCACCGCGCCCGGGCCGACCGGAATGCCGGCTGCACGCAACGCGCGGGCGAAGTGAACGAGATTGTCCGCAAGCTGTCCGCCTTCCTGCCGCGGCATTATTCCGCTGCTTTCATCTGTGCGCGCACACCCGCAACCAGCTCCTTTGCCCGGCCGCCCTCGAGCCGCGCGATATCATCCTGATATTTGAGCAGTACGCCGAGCGTGTCGGAAACCGTCGAGGGATCGAGCGTCGCAATGTCAAGCTCGGCAAGCGCGGACGCCCAGTCCAGCGTCTCCGCCACGCCGGGCGCCTTGAACAGGTCTTCCTTGCGCAACGCCTGGACGAACAGCACGATCTGCTCGGAGAGCTCCTTTCCGATCCCGGGCACCTTCGTGCGCACGATGTTGAGCTCGCGCTCGGCGCTGGGATATCCGACCCAGTGATAGAGGCACCGGCGCTTGAGCGCGTCGTGAATCTCGCGGGTGCGGTTTGATGTGATGACCACAATGGGCGGATGAATCGCCTTCACCGTGCCGAGCTCCGGGATGGTCACCTGGAAGTCCGCCAGCACTTCGAGCAGAAACGCCTCGAACGCTTCGTCGGCGCGGTCGAGCTCATCAATCAGGAGCACGGGTGCGCCGGCGGGATCGGGTTCGAGCGCCTGCAGGAGCGGCCGCTTGATCAGAAAGCGCTCGGAGAATACGTCGTGCTCGAGCCGCTCGCGATCGTGGGTACCCTCGGCTTCCGCGACGCGGATGGCGATCATCTGCGCGGCATAGTTCCACTCGTAGACCGCAGCGGCCACATCGAGCCCCTCGTAGCATTGCAGCCGGATGAGCCGCCGCCCGAGTGTTGCCGATAAGACCTTGGCGATCTCGGTCTTGCCGACGCCGGCTTCCCCTTCCAGAAAAAGCGGGCGCGCCATCTTCAGGGCGAGAAAGAGCACGGTGCCGAGCGACCGATCGGTAAGATAATCCGCCTGCGCGAGGAGATCGACGGTCGCATCGATGGTTGCGGGCAATGGACGCGGGGTTGCCGGCTGTTTCATAGCGCGAGCTTATAGCGCGGCAGTGGCAGTTTTGTCTTGCGCCCCATCAAAAGGCGGCTCATTGCGGGGCGCAGCGCTTGCGGCACCGCAATTGACGCTGCTCTATTCCTCCCCCCTTGTCACTCACGTCGGGTCCCGCGCAACGCTCCGCCGTTCGCGTGCGCGCCCTCCCTTAGAACCCCGCGAATTTGTGATTGAGCCCGATGCGCAGAATATGATCATCGAATCGCACGCCGCCCGCCCGATTGATGAAGGGACCAGGCGGCGGACTGAAATAGGAGGGATGGCCGAAATCGGCGTAGAGATATTCCATCTTCACTGTGAACGAGTGGAGGCGCGCGGCCTCGACGCCCAGCCCCGCCGTCCATCCCCAGCGTGTCTTGTCTTCGTTTGCGATGCCGGCGCCGGGCTCGGTCGCGATGATCTTGACGTCGGCCGTCGCGCCGCCGGCGGTCGCGTAGACCATCCAGCTGCTGAACACGTATCCCAAGCGGCCGCGATAGGTCGCCATCCAGCGTTCGGAAGTCTCGGCCTGGAAGCCGGCCGGCGCGCCGAGATATCCTGAAGTGCCGCGCTGGGTAGAGATCGAAACATCGGTGTCGATGCCGTAGAGGAGATTCGGCATGGGCTGCCAATTGTATCCGAGCGCGAGCCCGAAAACGCCACCGTTTACGTCGAAATTCGGCGTGATGTCGCCGGTTGCGGCAGTCTGCCTGCTTTGGCCGGTCGAGAGCCCGATTGAAGTGCCGAAGAACGGCCCGTTCCAATTATACGGTGCAGGCGGTATCTCCGGCGGCAACGCGGCCCGTGGCGATCCATCGACGGCGTGAGCCTCCCCGGAGAGGATCGCGGCGAGCGCCAAGCCAAATGCAGCAGCTGCAGTGATGGCCCTCATGTGCATTCCCCGATTCGCAATGCCTGACGGGAAAATAGCCCATGCACCCCCTCCCCGCTGTGACAAATTTGTCATAGGCCACCAGAAACCCGGACTCTGTCCTCCCCTATGGCAAACATCCGCGACCAGATCGAGACCATGTGCTTCAAGCCGTTGCGATGCGGCTACGTTTACCGTGCATCCAGTCCCTGGCTGTTCGGCCGCCCCGAGCACTACTTTGTTACGCAGGCGCAGAAAGCCGACTTGAGATCTGCGTTCTTGTCCTGCGCAACTCTCGCCATCCGCTATTTTCAGACAGCTTGTCTTTCCTGCACTTTTGCCTCGCGGCTGCGTTTGTGTCGCTG
>CATPCO010000208.1 GCA_955652925.1 uncultured Xanthobacteraceae bacterium
AAATGATACTGCGCCGCTTCTGCGTTACAGTCATGGACAGCTGGACGCCTATGCGGCGTTTCTTCACGCTCTATGGGGCGCGGCGTTGGTGCGCAAAAATCGGCGTGAATGCCCACCTATACGAGTGGACCGGATCGCAATGCCTGGAAAGAATCTTTTCGGACCGCTGGAAGACTCAGGCCGATGCCACCACAGCGCAAAAAACTGACATGCTGACCGCCAACCTCTTTTGCCAGGCTTCGGCCAACTCTTGATCCGTAATGGTGACAGCGGTTATCCCTTCGGTCTGGGTTTCCCCTAGTAAGCGCAAAACCAGCCAGAGATTTCGCAGATGATGCGCAAAACATCCCTGATTCTTTCTTCAGTTCTTTGTAACCGACGGTCGCTAGAGACGCGATGACGCCCTTCACTTGCTTTTTCGACAGCTCAGAATGCTCCGCAGCAATCTTTTCGATCATCTCTGACTTCGACAGTAGCTTGCCCATCTGACATTCCTATCCAATTTCCCCTGAGCGGGTGACAGTATTGAAAATCCATCCAGAAAAAACAGCTTTACCCGCCAGTTCACAGCTTTCTTGCGAGATCGGGCCAGAAAATGCGGTGCTGTTGCTGCTCAATCCACTCAATCGGGAATGGCCGCATCAACGCTGCCACCCACTGGAGGTGCCCGGCGGCGTGTGGCTTGTAGGCGGTGTGGCTCGATAACCACTGATTAGGGGTCCCTCTGCATCCTTCAGCCAACGCCCCGATCCATCGTGGAAAGCGATCCTCGAGCAGATTCAGCTCGCCGGTAAAATCGACGGTATCGAAATCGCGCCCACAGCGTTGGTGCACGGGTTGAACGAGGTCGACGCGGCATTCGCGGCCATGAAGAAGGAAGGAGCGGACGCGGTCGTTATCCAAGGTAGCTTATCGACCAAAGACGTTGCCGAGCTTGCAATCAAGCACCGGCTCCCTGCCGCCACCGTCCCCCGCGCGTTTGCCGAAGTCGGCGGTCTCATGTCCTACGGTGCTGCCGGTCCTGAATCGTTCCGCCGCGGCGCGACGTTCGTGATCAAGATCTTGCAGGGCAGCAAACCCGCAGAGCTGCCGGTCGAGCAGCCCACGAAATTCGAGTTGGTGATCAACGTCAAAACCGCGCCATTCTTCCAAGGCCCGATGAAAACGTTGCATCGCGCGTAGCGGTGCAAGTAATCTTGTGCGACGTATCCAGAGTGGCTCCGTTAAGCCACTTTCCTGTCCCGCGGCCCTTCTCTAACCTCGTGCGTACCGCTGAACACGCGTGGCTCAGCAGACAGCGCTCGGGGACCATGATGAATCGACGTGCCACTGGAGAGGTGCTGGCGAAAAAGGTTCCCAGCGGGATTTAAGAGCATTTTGGACCAAATCGATGGATAGATCGAAGTCGACCTTCGTTCTCGTTCATGGCGCGTGGCATGGCGGTTGGTGCTGGAACAAACTGATTCCCCATCTCGAATCTTCCGGGCATCGTGCGCTCGCGGTAACGCTTACCGGACAAGGAGACCGCGCGCACCTGATCAATCCATCGATCGACCTCGCCACCCATATTGCCGACGTGGTCAGCATGCTGGAAATGGAAGATCTGACTGACGTCATCCTGGTCGGACATTCGTATGGCGGCCTTGTCATCTGCGGTACGGCCGAACGCACCTGGAAGAGGATTCGACGCCTTGTTTACCTCGACGCGTTGGTGCCCAGACACGGACAATCGGGGTTCGACCTGAATTCCCCGCAGTTCCGGGAGAAGCTCGAAGAGGATGCCAAGAACAACGGCGACGGGTACAAAGTCGCACCGATCGTGGGTATTTTGGGTATCACTGATGCCGAGGATCTCGAATGGGTCCGCGCGCGCCTGCGTCCCTTGCCGATCGGTGTGTTCCGTCAACCGGTCGAAGCCCCGACCTTCGCGTGGCAGATTCCAAGCACTTTCATCCACTGCACTGGCTCTGGCTTTAAAGCAACCGCCGACCGCTGTCGTCAGACCGGCTGGCCGGTGTTGGAGATCGATTGCGGCCACGATGCGATGATCATAAAGCCTCGCGAGTTGGCCGAGTTGCTGCTTTCGCCCAATTGCCAGTGACCTTATGGCCCCGTGCTGAATATCCTTGCGCCTAGATATTGCTACACGGCGCGGGTGCGGTTGCGCATCATAGCCATGGTACTGCTACCGCGGAGCGCTTTAGTGCAATTATTCTTCGGCTTCCGCCGGCAGACTCGGGTTCCGCTTAGGGTCCATTCGCGTCGATTGTACTCGATCCATAACACGTCCGCAGCACCTCCGATTCCGGCTGTAAAGCTGAGCAGAAACGGACCGCTGTTGAGGTGATGAACTCGCCGCGTTTTATTGTTGCGCTCACTCAATAACCTCGTCGGCGAGTTGCTGGAGATGCAAAGGCACGTCGAGGCCGATCGCCTTGGCCGTCTTAAGATTGATGACAAGCTCGAACTTGGTTGGCGCTTGCACTGGAAGCTCGGCTGGCTTGTCGCCCTTGAGAATGCGATCGACATACGCCGCCGCACGCCGAAAATTATCGGTCCGGTCAACGCCGTAGGACAGCAGGCCGCCAACTTCAGCGAAGAAACGGAATGGATAGACGGCAGGGAGACGATAGCGAGCCGCCAGCGATGTGATCTCTACGCGATGGGTATCCGTGAAGCTATCGGGCATCGCGATAAGGCTGCCATTTGGCGCGCGTGCTTGTGCGGCAATGACAGTTTCCAACTCGGATCTATCGCGAACAGGTGCCGCGATCGCCTCCACTGCGAAGGACGGAGCGGCTGCTTTGAACGGTTTCAGCCAATAATCGGCATATGTCGCCGATGTCGGGTTGAATAGCATAGCGACCCGGGTAATACGTGGTGCAATCTCCTTGAGCAGTTCCAGCCACTTGCCGGCCATCGTCGGCTCGGTAAAGATGAAACCGGTGACGTTGCCGCCAGGCCGCGCGAAGTTCGCGACGAAGCCGCTGCCGATTGGGTCGGCAACAATTGCGAAAACGATGGGGATGGTGCGCGTTTGTTGAAGCAGTGCGCTCGTGGTGGGTGTGGTGCTCGAAAGAAGGAGGTCGGGCTGTAGCGCGACGAGTTCTTTCGCGAAGCGTCGCATTGACTCCGCGTCGTCAGGTATTGCCCAGCGAGTGTCGATTTGGGTGTTGTGACCCTCCATCCACCCAAGCTTCTGGAGTCCCTCGCGGAACGCCCCGTACCAGGCTTGGGCGTCCGAGTCGCTCTCGGCATAGCTCATCAGCACACCGATCCGCCGCACCCGATTCGGCTGCTGAGCGTGCGAAGTCAACGGCCAAGCGGCTGCCACGCCGCCAAGCGTGGATAGAAATTCTCGCCGCCGGATGTAGATTGCCATGCGACCCTCCCGTGGGGGTCATGCCCATGCAACGGAGGGAATGATATCACGCTTTGATCGCGCGGTCTGTCGCTACTTCACGGTCGGGGACAGTTAAAAAACTTGCGAAAATTCGCAAGCCGGCCCTTGAAATCGCGTGATTGATGTAGCCTAACGTTGAGCCGCCCAGCCGGACGTGCCGAAGTCCCCCCTTCTAGCGGCCGTGCTGATGCCGTCGGCAGGCATCCCACTTAGACCATCATTTGTGCGGTCTATCCATGCTCGCATCGCCCGCCCGCGTCCATTTACGCGCATGCAATAAGAACGATCAGGCAGGAGGACGCCGATGAAACTTCCCCGCCGCAAATTTCTGCATCTGACTGCGGGCGCTGCCGCGCTGTCGGTCTCTTCGCGTATCGCACGGGCCCAAACCTATCCGGCGCGGCCGGTGAGCATCGTTGTCGGGTATGCGCCCGGCGGCGTGACCGACATCATCGCACGGCTGATCGGTCCATGGCTGTCGGAACGGCTGGGCCGACAATTCGTCGTTGAGAACCGGCCTGGCGCCAGCGGCAATATCGCCGCCGAGGCGGTCGTCCGAGCGTCGCCGGACGGCTACACTTTGCTCCTCGTCGCGTCAAACAACGCATACAATGCGACGCTCTACGACAAGCTCCATTTCAATTTCATCCGAGACATTGCACCAGTCGCTAGCATCTGCCGCGACTCCTTTGTCATGGTGGTCAATCCATCGTTCCCGGCTAAAACCGTACCGGAGTTCATTGCCTACGCCAAAGCCAAGGGAGGCAAGATGAACATGGGGTCGTCCGGGCCGGGGAGCGGATCACAACTTTACGGCGAACTATTCAAAGTGATGGCAGGTGTGGATCTGGTCGCGGTGAACTATCGCGGTGTAGGGGTTGCCTTGCCCGATCTCATGAGCGGCCGGCTTGAGGTCATGTTCGTCCCTGTTGCCACAGCAATTGGTTATCTGAAGTCCGGCACGCTGCAGCCGTTAGGAGTAACGGCTGCCACACGAGTGGACGTGTTGCCGGATGTGCCGACCATCGGCGAATTTGTGCCGGGTTACGAGGCGACCGGCTGGGCGGGGATTGGCGCTCCTGCGAAAACGCCGCCGGAGATCACCGCCATCCTCAACAGAGAAATTAATGCCGCCCTCGCTGATCCGACCTTCAAAGCGCGGCTCGTCGATTTGGGCGTAAAACCGTTTGCAACCTCGCCCGTCGAGTTCGGCCAATTTATTGCAGAATATACCGAGAAGTGGGCAAAGGTGATCCGGGCAGCCGGCATCAAGGCGGACTAATCAGTTCCGGGCTGACATGGCTTGCACCCGAAGACACAGAGCGGCTGCGCGAGGCGATGGCG
>CATPCO010000209.1 GCA_955652925.1 uncultured Xanthobacteraceae bacterium
GCGCGAGGCGCTCGATCAAGCAAGCAGCAGTATCGGCGCGGGCGCGAAAAGCCGCGTGCTCGCAATCTCCGCAGATGTCGCCGCTGCGGCCGAAGTCCAACGTGCCTACGACGAAGCGATGAAGGCGTTCGGTAAAATCGATATTGTCGTGAACAACGCGGGTACCTCGCGCACCGGTGCCTTCGAGGACATCACCGACAAGATCTGGCATGAGGACTTCGACCTTAAACTTTTCGCCGCGATCAGGTTCGCGCGTCTGGTCTGGCCGCAGATGAAGGAGCGGCGGTGGGGGCGCGTGATCAATGTGCTCAACATCGGAGCCAAGGCGCCGCGGCCGAGGAGCGCGCCGACATCCGTCACTCGCGCCGCGGGCATGGCGCTAACGAAAGTGCTTGCCGGCGAGGGCGCCCCGCACAATATCCTCGTGAATGCACTTCACGTCGGCCTGATCGAAGCGGACCAGCACGTGCGCCGGGCGGAACAGGAGGGTGTCGCGCTCAAGGATTATTATGCCGATCGCGGCAAGCAGGTTCCGCTTGGCCGGATGGGGCGGGCCGAGGAATTCGCGAATATCGCGTGTTTCCTCGCCTCCGATGCGGCATGCTACATCACCGGAACCGCCATCAATGTGGATGGGGGACTTTCACCGGTCGTTTAATCAATTGATCTTCAGATCGATGGCCTTGATCACCGGCGCCCAGCGGGCGATCTCGCCCGCGATGACGGCTCGGAATTCGGCCGGCGAATTGCCGACCGTCTGCATCAACTGCGTCGCCAGCTTTTCGCGTGCTTGCGGGCTCAGGATTGCTTCGACCACCTCATCGTGAATTCTACCAATAACCCGATCGGGCGTTCTGCCGGGTGCGATCAAGCCCATCCAGGCATCGGCTTCAACGTCGATGCTGGCTTCCTTTAGCGTGGGGATGTCCGGCAAGAACTTCGAGCGCTGCGCGGTCGAGACGGCAAGTATCCTGATCTTGCCCGTGGCGAGCTGGGGTGTGACCGAGATTGCCGGCAGGCACGCCATCGCCACGTCGGCGCGCAGTACAGCGGTCATCGCCTGAGGTGAGCCGGGATAGGGGATGTGCACCATGCGGGTGCCGCTCTTGAGCGCAATCGCTTCCATCGCAAGATGGGAGAGCGAGCCGTTCCCGATGGAGCCAAAATTGTATTTGCCCGGCTCGCGCTTGAGCAGGCCCATGAGCTCGGCCACGCTGTTGACGCCGAGGTCATTATTAATCACCAGTACGCTGGGCAGGCTTACCAATTGCGTGACCGGGGCAATGTCCTTGGCTGGATCGTAAGGCAGTTTCGAAAACAGCAACGTGTTGATCGCAAGCGGCCCGCCGATCGAAATCCCAATGGTGGCGCCGTCCGGCTCGGCCTTGGCGACCGCGTCGGTGCCGAGATTGCCGCTTGCCCCCGGCTTGTTCTCGACGACAAACGCGTGGCCCAATTTCTCTTGCAGCCGATCCGCAAGCAGCCGCGCGACCATATCGGGTGTCGATCCCGGACCGAATGGCACGATGATCTTGACCGTCCGGTCCGGCCATTCCTGGGCAAGGCCGGTTGCGAGCCCGAGCCAAAGGCCGAGGAGCGCAAAGCCGATTGATCGCATCGGGATACGCGAATGGCGAACAGCGGGTAGCGAATAGTAGACCATCGCGGTGTGTACCTCTACTCGCTATTCGCTACCCGCTGTTCGCCATTCGCTATTACCTCTTACGGCCGGCTTGCCTCGCGAGCGCCGATCGCCTCTACTGCAGCCATGGGTCTGGCAATCCTCATTCTCGGACTGCTGCTGTTCACTGGCGCGCATGTTCTTGTCGCCATGCGTGAACAGCGCGCCGCCCTGATCGCACGCGCCGGAGAGGGTTCATACAAAATACTCATCAGTGTTCTCTCTGTTCTCGGCATTATCCTGATCGGCTATGGCTTTGCGCGCTACCGGGCGACCGGTTGGATCGATATCTGGTATCCGCCGCACTGGACCTATTACGTCACACAGTTGCTGATGTGGCCGGCATGCATTTTTGTCGTTGCGGCCTATATTCGCGGCAACATCTGGCGTCAGCTCAAGCATCCCATGCTGGTGGGGGTGAAGACGTGGGCAGTGGCGCATCTGATTTCGAACGGTGATCTCGGGTCGATCCTGCTGTTTGGCTCATTTGTGCTATGGGCCGGGTACGATCGGGTCACCCTCAAGCATCGCGCCGATGCTGGCGCGCCGGCTATCCCGGCGGGTGGCGCCCGCAACGATACCATCGCGATTGTGGTCGGGACGCTGCTTTATCTCGCGCTCGGTTTCATTTTCCATCCTCTCGTCATCGGCCGCGCGGTGTTCGGCCGGGCTGCCTTCTAAAGCTTTCCCGTGTCCGCGCAGGACGACATCAAGCGGCTGACCGCGCCCGACATTCGCGCCCGCAAGGGCGGGCAGCCGATTGTGTGTCTCACCTCCTACCATGCCCATACGGCCCGCCTCCTCGATCGCCATTGCGATCTCATCCTGGTCGGGGATTCGCTCGGAATGGTCATGCATGGGCTCGAGACCACCGTCCCGGTTACGCTCGACATGATGATTCTTCAGGGGCTCGCGGTGATGCGTGGCTCGAAGCGGGCGCTCGTCGTCGTCGATCTGCCGTTTGGCTCCTACGAGGCCTCCAAGGAACAAGCATTCATGTCGGCGGCGCGGGTGATGAAGGAAACCGGCTGCGGCGCGATCAAGCTCGAAGGCGGACGACGGATGGCCGATACCATCGCGTTCCTGGTCGAACGCGGCGTCCCCGTCATGGGTCATATCGGGCTGACGCCCCAGTCCATCAACACGATCGGCTCGTTTCGCGCGCAGGGGCGCGAGGAAGCGCATTGGGGGCCGATCGAGGATGATGCACGCGCGGTGAGTGAGGCGGGGGCCTTCTCGGCTGTTATTGAGGCTGTGGCCGAGCCGCTCGCGCGGCGGATAACCGCTAATATCGCGATACCGACCGTCGGCATTGGTGGCAGTGTCGCCTGTGACGGTCAGATTCTCGTGCTAGAGGACATGCACGGGCTGTCGCCCCGAGTGCCGAAATTCGTTCGCCGTTATGGCGATCTCGGGCCCGCGATCGAGTCCGCCGTCGCCGCTTACGCGGCAGATGTTCGCAGCCGTGCATTTCCCAGCCCCGAGCACGTCTATCCCATGCGGACAAAGGGAAAGTAAGTTGGGTTGCAAGGGTTTAGCGATGGAGGCCCGCCGCGGCTTTGCCTTGTCCGTGCCACATCGATAGGCTAACGGAACGGATCTGGGGCTCTCCAGATGTGGTTTGGCGCGGGGACGGGTTCGTGTCCGATATCTTCCGGGAAGTCGACGAGGAAGTCCGGCGCGAGCAGCTCAAGAAGCTGTGGGAGCGATACGGCAATTATGTTGTCGCGGCCGCGGTTCTTGCGCTTGCGGCTATTGCGGCTTGGCGCGGCTATGGGTGGTGGCAAGCCAAACTCGCCGCTGAGAACGGCGCTCAATTCGAAACGGCCATCGCGCTTGCCGAGACGGGCAAGCACAGCGAGGCCGAGGCGACCTTCGCAAGGATTGCCGCCGACGGCACGTCGGGCTATCGCGCGCTGGCGCGCATGCGCGAGGCTGCCGAGCTCGCTCAGACCGATCCCAAGGCGGCGCTTGCGGCCTACGAGAAAATTGCGGCCGATGGTACGGTTGGTCCTATCTTGCAAGACCTTGCCAATCTCCGTGGAGGGGCAATTCTCATCGATGCCGGCTCATTTGATGAGGCGCGTGCCCGGCTTGAGCCGCTCACCGGTAGCGATCGCACCTTCCGCCACACCGCACGCGAACTCATGGTGCTCGCCGCATGGCGCTCCGGTGACATGTCCAAGGCGAAGCCCTGGATCGACATGATTATGACGGACCTGCAGACGCCGACTGCGACGCGGTCCCGCGTCGAGATGCTTGTTGGCTTGAGCTCTTCCGCGAGCAACAGCTGAGGGGCCGGCAATGAAAAATCTTGTGCGTGCCGCCCTCACTGCTGGTGCTCTATCGGTGGGTTTTCTGCTTGCGGGCTGTGAGAATTTCGATCCCACCGCACTCTTCGATTCCGACATCTTCAACACCAAGAAAAAATTGCCTGGCGAGCGCCGTCCGGTTTTTCCAGAGGGAACCCCGGGTGTGCCGCTGGGTGTGCCGCCGGAAATCGTGAAGGGATATCAGCCTCCTCCTGCACCGGAGGCGCTCCCGAAGGAAGCAACGCCACCGAAGCAAGCAACTGCACCGAAGGAAGCGACCGCCGAGCCCGCCGAGTCCAAACCCAAACCCAGGGCAAAAACCAAGTCAGCACCGAAGGTCGTGGCAAAACCGGCCGAGCCACCACCGGAGGACTCCCAGCCGTCCGGCGCGGTGACAGTTCGTCCGAGTTCGTCGGGTCCGCAGTGGCCCGATCCGCCGGCGGCACAGCAAGGCCCCGTGGCGGGGAGGTGGCCTGCCGCACCGACGCCAGGTGGCGGCGTGGCTTGGCCCGATCCGCCCGCTCCGCGTTAAAAAATCGACGGCGCCCCCGGCGTGGCGCCGTACCAGCAACGCGGTCATGAGTTTCACGGTCGCCATTGTGGGACGGCCGAATGTCGGCAAATCCAGGCTGTTCAACCGGCTGGTCGGCAAACGTGTCGCTCTGGTGGACGACAGCCCCGGCGTCACGCGTGACCGTCGGGAGGGCAGAGCACGCCTGGGCGATCTCGAATTTCGGGTCTTTGACACTGCCGGGCTGGCGCAAGCCGCGGCTGAAAGTCTCAGCGGGCGCATGCAGGCCCAAACCGAGGCGGCAATGCGCGCGGCTGATGCCGTTCTGTTTCTGATCGATGCACGTGATGGATTACTGCCGTCGGATCGTGCCTTCGCCGATCTGGTGCGCAGATCGGGCAAGCCTGTGATCCTGGTCGCCAACAAAAGCGAGGCGAGGGCGGCGCAGGCCGGGGTGCTTGAAGCGCACGCGCTCGGCCTCGGCGAGCCGGTTGCCATTTCGGCCGAGCACGGTGAAGGGCTTGCCGATCTTTATAGGGCGCTCCGCGCCGTCCTGCCGGAATCGGCAGCACCGCCCACTCTGGAAGAAGACGCGCGGGCAGCAAAGCAGACCCAAAGCGCGATCCGCATTGCAGTCGTGGGCCGGCCAAATAGCGGAAAATCGACCTTGATCAATCGGCTTATGGGCGAAGAGCGTCTCCTGACCGGGGCCGAGCCCGGCATTACCCGTGATGCCATTGCCGTCGATCTGCAATGGCAAGGACGGCAATTTCGCATCCACGATACTGCTGGCATGCGCCGGCGCTCCCGCATCGAGGACAAACTCGAACGCCTTTCGGTTGCGGACGCACTCGGTGCGGTAAGATTCGCCGAAGTAGTGATTTTACTGTTGGACGCGCAAGCGCGGTTCGAAGAACAGGATCTTCGCATTGCCGATCTCATCGAGCGCGAAGGGCGCGCGCTGGTCATCGGCGTAAACAAATGGGACCTCATAGAGCGCCAGCCAGGTACCACGAGGAAATTGCGTGAAGAGGTGGATCATTGGCTTCCGCAGGTGAAGGGCACGCCTGTCGTGGCAATATCAGCTTTGACCGGCGAGGGGCTCGATCGTTTGATGCAGGCAGTCGTCGATATTCATGCCGTCTGGAACCGGCGGGTGGAAACGAGCGCGCTCAACCGCTGGCTTGGACAGGTTGTGGCCTCGCATCCTCCTCCGGCCGCGTCGGGTCGCCGTGTGCGCCTCAACTACGTCACCCAGCCGAAGAGCAGGCCTCCAACCTTCGTGCTATTTGCGACTCGCTCCGACGCGGTGCCCGCCGCGTATCGGCGTTATCTCGTTAACAGCCTGAGGGACAACTTTGACCTCCCCGGAACGCCCATCCGGCTCACGGTGCGCGAAAAGACAAATCCTTACGCGCGGAGAAAGAAATAGATTGCTGCCGCATCCTGGGGACAACCCCAGTTTGCAAGGTTCCGTCATTAAAACGCAATGGAAGCGAGCTAGCCCAACTTCGCGGATTCGCAGAATCTAAAGACCCTAAGTAGTTGATATAGCTTCGTGTGCCCCCCGAAGGTCTTCACTACAGGGGCGCTTACGGCCGTGGTGGCTCGGCCGTGACTTTCGGGGGCGGCTGAGCTGGCA